>AP024680.1:600000-785860 GCA_025999275.1 Patescibacteria group bacterium | reverse complement strand
TTTGAAAATCAAAATTCAAAATTCAAAATTGAAAAAGCAACTCATGTAAAGTTTAATGGCTGGGCAAATGGGTGGATAGTGACTCCGTCAGCTATCAGCTATCAGCCTTTGGTTATTTACATTTTCTATTGGCCGCAGGTCTTGGAGTGGATTGGTTTTGTTTTTCTTGGAATTGTCTTTTTGGCGCTGATTATTAGTCTTTTTAAATTACACCATCGGCGGCAGGCTTAAGTGCTTTTCTATTCTTTCAATTATTTTTCTTATTTCCAGATACTCCTTGTCAAAAGAAGTTTACTATTGTTTTGATGTCTTTTCTAACTTGGGCGATGTTGTCTTTTACTGGAGTGAGTTCTTCTTTTACGATTTCTTGGGTTTCTTTTCTAATCTCTTTTCTTGCTTGTGTTAGCTCTGTTCTAACAATATCTTGAGTTTCTTTCCTGATTTCTGCTCTTTCTTGCTGTAGCTCTTTTTTTATGACTCCTTGAATCTTTTTTAGGTTGTTTTGGGTTAGCACACTTTAAATTTACATGATTTTTTCTTTTTTATCAATTATTAATTTGGAGGTGTTTATTGACAAGGTTCGTCTTTGTCAGTTTTTAGTTAGTTTCTAGAAAAAGATCCTCTTGCTTCAATAGCTGCAGCAGTTTTTTTAATTTCTTCCCAGATTGGATCTTCGTTACCTCCTTTATTTCTAGTTTCTCTTAATCTCTTCCAAAGTTCTTCCCATTTTTCCAAAAGGGGATCGCCCTTGTAAGGGTCTTTTATTCCTTCATTTTCAGCTATTTTTCTTGTCAGCTCGCTTAGTCTTTCTTCTAGTAAATCTAGAGCTTCATTTGCTTCAGGGTCTCCATCTTCAGCTCTAGGTCTTATTTCTCTTATGTTAGAGAGTACGCTTTCGTATTCTTCTTTTGGATTTTTCTCTGATTCTGGCATAACTTATTTTATATTTTTGTGTCTTAAAAAGATAGAGACTTCATACAATAGATTGGAGAAGTAAAAATTCCTGAATAGCAGCAGGTAAGAATTTTGAATTTTACTCTAGCTTGCCACCCTAAGGGTGTCCTAGGTTTGCACCTTCCTTAAAAACAGCTTGACACCCAACAGATCTAAGTCAAAAGTCAAAAGGCAAAATTCAAAAATACAATTTAAAATTTAAAATTATTTAATTATCTAAGAAAATTTTTGACTTTTAATTTGTAATTTTGACTTTTGAATTTTAACTTTTGAATTACTTTCCCATAATTCATACTCCTTCATCCATAATTCATAATTCATAATTCATAAATCCTAAATCTATATTCTTTTCTCCCTTACTACTTACTACATTATACTTACTACTATCTTTACTTTCCCATACCCCATACCCCTTAATTCATAAATCTTAAATCTTAAATCATAAATCGTGAATCTTAATTCTTTTTACCTGGTCTTTGCCTTTTAGCCAATAGCTGAAATCTGACGGCCGATTTCTGATAGCTGAATCTTTCTTTTTCCTATTGACAAAACAACCTTTCTGCCCTAAACTACAATTAGTTTCCGCCTCGGGAACATAGAGATTCTTCCTAACAAATACATGGGAATTTAATTTAATAGCAGTTTAGGTAATTTTCAAATTTTTATGCCTACTAAAAAGTCTATGGTTGATGACAATCAAGCCCTTTCTGCCTCAAGCGCTAAGGATTTTGTTGGCGAACCAAAACTTCCTGAGCCTGAAGTTTCAGGGGAATTGTCTCGTGGACAAGTTGATATCCAAGTGCAAGATAGCTCAAAAAGGCTTTTAACTGTTGATGAGCGGATTATTCCCGATGCCAATTTACCAACTGAATATGTAGAGGGGGTCTTGGACATTGCTCATGAAGGATCAGGTCTTCTTCGCCCAAAATATACCCCCTCAGACCGTGATATTTATATATCAGCAAGCCAGATCAGGCGTTTTAATCTTAAGGTTGGTGATTGGGTAGGGGGACAAGCAAGGCGGCCCAAAGAAAATGAGCGCTATTGGGGACTTCTAAAGGTTGAAAATGTAAACGGTAAGCCGATTGAAGAGTTGCCAACAGACAGGGTTGATCTTGATGATATGACTGCTATTTATCCTGATGAAAAGATTGTGCTTTCAACCGGAAAAGAGCCGCTTTCAACAAGGGTTATTGACTTGGTTTCTCCCATTGGTTTTGGCCAGAGAGGATTGGTTGTTTCTCCTCCGAAGGCTGGTAAGACTTGGCTGATGAAGGATATTATTGCCGGCATTGCCACAAATTATCCTGAGGATAACGGCAAGTCTAAAAAAGTTCATTTGATGGCAGTTTTGATAGGCGAGAGGCCGGAGGAGGTAACAGATATTAGGCGTCATATGGAGAAAATGACAAATGGTAAGGGAGAAGTTGTGGCTTCCAATTTTGATGAAGCGCCTGTTGAGCAAACAAGAGTAGGGGAGTTGGCCTTGGAGCGAGCAAAAAGAATGGTTGAGGGTGGAGCTGATGTTGTGATTTTGCTTGATTCAATCACCAGAATGGCTCGCGCTTATAACTTGGCTCTTCCCACATCAGGTAGAACTTTATCCGGTGGTTTTGACCCAATGGCACTTTTCCCGGCCAAGAAGTTTTTTGGTGCGGCAAGGAAAATTGAAAATGGAGGCAGCTTAACCATAATTGGCACCTGCTTGGTTGATACAGGAAGCCGTATGGATGATTTGATTTATGAGGAATTCAAGGGCACTGGTAATATGGAGCTTCATTTGGATAGAAAGTTGGCTGAGAGAAGAATATTCCCGGCAATTGATTTGACTCGATCTGGTACAAGGCAGGAGGAGCTTCTTTATGATAAAGAAGACTTGCCAAAGATTGTGACGATGAGGAGGATGCTTGATTTGATGAGTGATGATGAAAGAACTGAACTTTTCCTGCAGAAGTTAAGGGAAACTGAAGATAATAAAACTTTCCTCAACACTTTAACCAAGGCTTGAGGGTAAGGAAGGTGCCAAGCTAGTACACCCTAAGGGTGTCTTAGGTTGACACCTTAGTTAAAAAACAGCTTGACACCTTCTTAGTTTTATTTTTCAAACCCGAGTATAATAAACGCCTCTGCCTTTTCCATGGGTAACAAGAAGGCCAAGAAGGGCTAGCTTGCTTAAATCTCTTGAAGCTGTAATTTGCGAAATCCCAAACATCTCTTGAACTTTTTTATTGGTAATGATAAGCCCCGGCTTTTGAACTACTGAAAGAATCTTTTTCTGGCGGCTGTTTAACCTGAAGTATGAAGCTGGCAGAGTTGGATTGATTACCCCTTCTTTTAGTTGATTGACTATTTTTTCGCTTTGAATTCTTATTCCTTGGGTAAAGTATTCAAGCCATAATGTTAGATTGCCCCCTTTTATGGATGATTCTATGGTTTGGTTGTAGGCAACTATGTCTTGACGGTAATATTCTTCCAAAACCAAAAGCCCGCGCATGTCAAAGTAATGCTTGTATAAGAAAAGATATGAAGCAAGTCGCGACATTCTGTTGTTGGCGTATCTAAAGGGGACGGTATCAAGAATTTGTATTTGAATAATGCCTGATTTAATAATTGGATGATCATTTCCTGTCTGAATATAGGCCAATGTTTTGGATAATTCTTTTTCTTCTGATTTTCCAAGAGGAGCTCCTGGACGATTGTCTTTGCAGCCTATTTCATATATTTTTTTTAAGGAATTTGCTGTAATGGGAAGGGGGGAGGAAAGCCAATCAAAATAGATGAAATTGAAAACGTTGTAAAGTTGAGCCACTCTTTTCTCTTTAATTTGCTTTTTTTCTTTTCCTGATGATTTGATGATTTTGATTATGTCTTTTTTGGAAATTGGTTCATCAATCATTGCCATTGACCAGTATATTTTGTCAATAAGAGCCTCCCAACGCATTCTTGTTTCAATTCTTGGGGTAAGAGGATGAAGTAGTATTTCTTTTCTGTTTTTTTCTATAATCTCTAATTCCTCACTAATTTTACTTGAGAGTGTATAAGTTAGATTGGCCATTTTTGCTTTATAAAAATCTTATCTAAATCTTATCATGTTGTCAAGTCCTCTAAATTATTTAATTTCTGAAGCTATTTTGTTAAATTTTGATAAGATTATGATAAGATTATTTAAAACTAAATTGACTCTTGACAAAATATTTTTACTGTTTCATACTTTTATTAATAATAAAACAACCTTTTGTAAAGGATGTTTTATTTACCAAGAAAGGGGGTGACCTTGTAAGTGTTCAATAATATTGGAGCGCCTGAGCTGATAGTTATCGCTTTAGTTTTACTCTTGCTTTTCGGAGGTAAAAAGTTGCCGGAATTGGCAAGAGGAGTGGGCGATGCGATAAGGGAATTTAAGAAAGCAGCTAAGGAGTAGCTTTAGAAAGAAATGATTAAAACTGCCCGATTCAAAAGTTTGCCGTCTCAAGCTTTATTAGTAGCCATAATTGCAGCCTTTATGCATCCTCAAAGCATAGAGGCTGCAGCGGGCAGCCCTTCAACTTGCATAACTTCTCAAAACTGCACGGTTGGTGAGTTTATTTATGATGATTCTTATAACAAGGTTACCAATGCCACCTGTTCTCTTGAAAGCCGCTATCCTGATGGCTCTGAATTTTTAAATATTGGCTCAATTACTGCTACCACTGATGGTTGGTATGGTTATTCTTTTACTGGCCCTTCAACTGAGGGTTATTATCGAACCCAGCTTTGCTGTGTTGTTGATGGGCAAAATATGTGTCTTGACAAAAGTTTTGAAGTAAAGTCAAGCGGCAGTGGTGGTCCCACTGCAACTGAGATTGCAGATGCTGTTTGGAATTATTCGGGCAGAACACTTTCTGGTTTTGGAACGCTGGCTTCTGATATTTGGAACTACTCCGGCCGTACTTTAACCAGTTTTGGTTCTTTGGTTTCAAATATCTGGAGTTATGCAACAAGAACACTCACAGGATCAGACCTTTCAAGTGGCTCTTTGGCAACTAGAAGCGATGTTGAAAACCTTTCGTCTAGTGTTTCTGGAAATAGTGGTGATATTGCCAGTTTAGTTAAAACCACAAATGATATTAAGAAGACAACTCAGGAAACCCGACTCATTTTGGAGAAACTAGTCAACAAGCCTATTATTCAGAATTTCATTGAGGATGATAATATTAGCTTAAATTCTAAACTTGATCAGACAAAATCAGTTGCCGAGTCTATATTTATTAATAGTCAATTTGTTAGAAGCAAGAGCTCGATTTTGGCAGGAAAATGGAACAGCCTTTCAACCGATGAAATTCTTGATATTTTGATGGATTTGAAGAAGACTGTTGGGGAAAGGGGCGATACTGATTCTTCCTCCAGTCTTTTTGGTCAGGTAAATTGGCTTAAAAACAGTTGGGGATGGAAAGAGGCTGAAGATGCTGCTGATCAGATTTTGGCAATAGATTCAACCATTTCTTCGGTTCAAAACATGGTTGCCTCTTCAGGCAAATCAACTTCTTCTTATCGGGAAATTAAGGGACTGGCTTTTTACCTTGATACTTTAGAAAAGATGATTGGTAATGTTTCAGATAAGCAAGGTGCAAAAAGTATTTATGGCAAGATAGATGAGATTCAGACCTTGGCTTTGGCTTTGGACAAAAATGAGGCGGAGGTTGATAAAACAATTGCCAGTCTAAACAGTATAAATGAAAAAGAAATTGATGCAAAATCTTCACAATTGACAAGAAATATCTTATCAATTAACAGGATCCCAAAAGCATTGCTTGCTCTTTCATCCAAGGCAAAGGATGCTTCTTATTCAAAACAACTTAAAAATAAGCTTTTGGGTCTTAAAGCTTTAATTGCTGCCAACCGTCTTTATCTTGCCAAGGGACCAAAGACTGCATTTGCCAACACTTGGCTTGAGGAGGGAAGTATTGTCTTTAAATCTTTAATAACCAACCCATCAAACATTGTTTCCCAAAAAGTGCCGGTTAAGTATTATTTACCTCCTGAAGTTAAAGAAGAGGATATTCTTGAGGTTGATGAGGGGCTTTCTGTTAAGTATGACACCGAGAAAGATCAGTATTATGTTGAAGGGGAATTTGAGCTTGCAGCTGGTGAAACAAAGACTTTGGCTGTTAGGGTTGATGATATCTGGGTGATTTCCAAAGATCAGGTTGAAAGTTTAAGAAAGCAGGCTGAAGAATTATCAAGGCCACTTGAGAAGACGGCTTATTTTGCTCAAGGCGTGACTTTGAAAAGCGATATTAATGTTTCTCTGGATAAGATATTATCTTTGCAGAGCCAGGCAAATACTCCCGAACAGAAGATTAAAGCCTATCGAGAGGCGCAGATTGAACTTAACTCTGTTAACCAAAAGATGGACAGCCTTAAGACTTTGGTTTCCCAGGCCAGTTCTGCCGGTGCTTATCTTGGTTTTGTTGGTGGTGCTCAGGTTTTGACTGTTTGGGGAATAGTGGCTGTTGTTGTTGCTGGCTTTGTTCTTTTGCTTTTCTATCTTAGAGTATCAAAGAAGAGTAAGAAAGTTAAAAAGGAAGAAGAAGTTGTTAGTCAGGAAAAAAGTGCCCCAGGGCATTCTAGAAAGGCTCTAAAAGGGTTTACTCCATTTATAATGGTTGCTATCTTATCATCTTTGGTTTCGGCCTTTGTAGTGAGGCAGGTAATTTTAAAGTCTTCTAAAGTAGTACAAAATGAGAGTTCAGAAAGCCAGAAGTTAGAAGTTGTTAAAAATGAGACTCAAAACAAGGTTCTTTCAGTTGAAGATGAAAATGGCAAAGGTGGGGAAGAGATTGTTAGGGTTTCGGCCAAAGATGGACAGTCTGTTAAAGTAAAGGAAAAGCCTGATACTGACGCCAAGACTATTTATGAGGTTTCTTCTGCCAAAGAGTTGACTAAAATAGATCAGGCCGGAGGTTGGATTAAGGTAGTTTTGAAGGACGAAAAAGGAGTCAAGCCTGTTTTTGAAGGTTGGGTTTTGCAGGATTTTGTTTCTTCTGCTGATGCTGACAATTAGTAGTTGGGTGTCAAGCTAATACACCCTAAGGGTGTCCTAGCTTGACACCTTCTTTAAAGAATAGCTTGACACCTGGAGGGTTTAATTCAAAAGTTAGAATTCGAAATTCAAAAATTCCTATTTAACATCAGAAAGGAAAAGGCAAAATGGTACTAATATGAATTGTGAATAATGGAATGGGGGCATGAATTATGGGTGTGTATAGAAATTTTCACACTGGTTGCTAGTTGTAAAAGACCATAAACAACTATCAATACATCGATGTATTGATAGTAATTAGAAGTAATAATCGGTTCCGTAGACTAGTACACGGATACGATAGTCAAAAATCATACAGTATTAATTATGAATGGTGGGGTATTAGTTATGGGAAGATTAAAAATAGTAGTAAGTAGAAGGTAGAAAGTAGTAAGGGGGGAAAGAATTAAGATTTAAGATTTAAGATTTAAGATTTAAGAATTATGAATTAAGGGGTGTTGGTTGTTGTCAATCAGCTTTTAGAACTTCATTATCATAAGATTGAAGAAATAGTGGATACCAATTGATAACAGGAGAGCTAAAAAGATTAGATTTTTCTTGTTTAAAGAAATGGTCATAAGACTAATTGTTAGGCAGTGCATTAAGGAGGTAAGAATAAATCTGGTGATGATAATATTTATTCCTCCCATCATTGAAGCGGTAGCAAAGTAGAGTAGAGTCTCAGAGAGAGAAAATAAGAAACCTGACACAAGAGCAACTTCAAGCCTTTTTCTTGCTTTTTTTTGATAGCTAATTACAAAATAAACAACAAAGAACTTAGCCAGTTCTTCTACAAAATAAGGATAGGGCAGGAAGATTTCAACAATATAAAGGGGGAAGACTAGAAAAATAAAAATCAAAGGTGCAAGCAAAGCCATAAAAAGACTATTTTTTGTCTTCCTTACCCTTTACTGATTTTTTGAATTCCTTTATTGCATCTCCCAACCCTCTTCCCAGCTCAGGAAGTTTTTTACCTCCAAAAAGAATCAAGAGTACGACTGCGATAATAATTAATTCTGTTGTTCCAATTCCTCTCATTTTTTCCACCCCCTCCCTTTTTCAGGTTTGACTAACTTGTTTAATAATAGCGTAAGTTCAAATAGAATTACAAGAGGTAAAGTTAGAAGAAGAAGGGAAAAGATGTCAGTTGGAGGCATTAGAGCAGCAAATATAATTGCCAAAGTGTAGATGAGCGGTCTTTGTTTGGCAAATTTTTTGGTTTTGACAATGTTAAGCTGCATCAAAGCAGTCATAACAATGGGGAATTGGAAGGCTATCCCCATTAAAGAGGAAGTGACTATAATCTTTGAGAGAAGAGAGCTGATGTCAAGTAGTGTTCCAATTGAAAGCTCTACTGATTTTTGATAGGAAAGAGAGACCACATATCTCATCATCCAGATTCCAACTCCAAAACCTCCGGCAAATAAGGCTAAACTAACAGGCAAAAGAAGAAGTATGATTCTAAATTCCTTTGGCTTAAGCGCCGGCTTTAGAAATGAAAGCAGCTGCCAAATTATCAAAGGGAAACTGATGACAAGCCCAACTGCCACTCCGCAATTTATCGCCAACTCCATATATTGGAATGGGGAAGTAAAGACAATGTTAACAGCAGGCAGATTTAGCAGATTGAAGACGGACTTGATTATTTTTTCGTAGTAGAAAAAGCCTAAAAACGAGAACACTAAAAACACGGAAGCTGTAAAAAGAATTCTTCTTCTTATCTCCATTAAGAAGGGTAAATTTTTGTTTATGACCTTTTGTAATTCGGGGTTAATAGCGGAACCTTTGGCCATAATTTTAGTCTATCAAATTGATGGGGGAAGTGAAAGATGGTTGGGGGGTAAAAGGTAAAAAAGCTATCAGCTATCAGCTATCAGCCATCAGTCATCAGCTGTCAGCTGTCAGACGTTAGTTATCAGTTGTTGGCTGTCAGATGCTGGTCAAAGCTTGTCGAAGTTAGTCCCCGCCTACGGCGGGGTTAGTCACAGTTGGTCCCCGCCTACGGCGGGGTTGGTTAAAATATTAGGTATTCCTAAATTATTCTATTAGCCATAACAGACCAAAGAAGCCTTTAATCTTTATCAATACTAAGGTCTAGACGACTTTTTCTATTCCTCTTTTGAGGCTTTTTTGAATTCTTTAACTGCTTCCCCCAATCCTTTTATAAACTCTGGCAATTTCTTTCCGCCAAAAAAGACCAATATTATTAAGGCGATGATGACAATCTCTGCTGTTCCTACTCTTGATGGCATTCTAAGCACCCCCTTTCTTGCTGTCTTCTAATTTTACTTCTTCTTTAACGGCTTCAATTCCTTCTTTAGCTTCCTTTTTTGCCTTTTTTAACTCTTTGCTTGCCTCTCCTAATTGACGGGCCATCTCGTTCATTCTTTTGCTGCCAAAGAAGATAATCAAAATCAAGGTAATTATTATGATTTCTGGAGTGCCTATGTTTCTTAAGAAATTCATAACTAGCCTTAGAATAAACTTTCGAATTTAAAAATGCAATAGGAAAAAGGGGAACTGGCTAAGAGGAAGGTGCCAACCTAAAACACCCTTAGGGTGGACTAGCTTGGCACCTTCCAAATATTACTTCAGCGAAGCAAGAGTGGCTTTGGTTTTTGCGTCTTTAAGCGTCTTGCCTGCAGAGCCTGGGGTAGTATGGGTACCAATTATCTCATCCCAAACGCCATCTACAATGGCATCGATATCTCCTTGAGTAATTGTTCCTGAAGTGTCCTGGAATGTACCTGTGCCAAGGTCTTGTATATTGACTGCATTTCCGGCAAAGGTATGAAGCAGTCTTATTCCAGTTCTTAAGACTCCTGTTCCAATATTAATTCCCGTGCCTGTGTTATTATAGATTAAGTTAGTTTCAAAAATATTATCGTTAATATTTGTTCCCGAAAGGGAAACGCCGTTTTGATTTCCGGTGATTATGCATTTTTTGATAGTTGATAGCGCTGTTGAACTTGAAAGCAAAATTCCATTTAGGCCGCAGTCTTCAATTGCGCAGGTGTCAATTTGGGTTCTTGAAGCGTTGGTAACATAAATTCCATTTGCACTGGCACCACTTACCCAGCAGTCTTTGATTAAAACATTGTCTCCTGAAATTTCAATTCCATTATCAGATCCGCCGCTTGCGGTGGTAACATAAAATCCTGAAAGCTCGACTCCGTCAGCGGCAATTTGAATTGTTGGGCTACCGGCTGTTGTTGGGGCAAACTGAAAGGGGAAGCCTGGTCCACGAAGTTTTAAAGTTGATTTGGTGATGCTTATGGGAGTGGTGACTGTTGTTACTCCTGATGGATCAGTTGATATGGCAAAGATGATGTCATGATTTCCGACTGTGGCAAGAGATTGGGCCTTGTCAAAGGTCTTAACTGCTGTCTGAGGACTTGTTCCGCTGTTGCTGTCACTTCCTGAAATTGGATTCCAGTAAAATATATTTCCCAAAGAAGCATGTTTTCCTCTTAATGATTCGATTAAAAACAAAGCTCCATAATCAGACTCAGCTCTAATAATTGTGGGTGATGATGATTGGGCAATGACAACCTGGGTAAAAGCAGTTGGTTTGATTGGGTTATTGTCATAAATATTCTCAGCAACCAAATTTCCACCTCTTACATAGCAGGTAACAGTATCAGGTCCCGGTCTTGCTTCAAATGCAATTCTCCAGTCATTAACAAGGACCAGAGTAATACCTATGAATTCGTTGGTTCCAAGTGGCTGCTTTCCGTAGGCGTCGGCGATCTTTTCAATATCCATATTTTCAAGTTCATCTTCGTAGTCGCGTATTTGGTTGATTAAATCCTGTATTGTTACCTCAACTTGTGGGGCATCAACTTGGATTACTTTGTCGTATTTTAGAAAAGTTAGTGTAGCCATAGTTTATTTTAATCATTTTGTTCATCTAAAAATATACTAACAGTTATTCTTGGAATAGGATTTTTTTGCCTGTCGGTTTCAAAAGCAATATCGTGGCCTACTTTAACAGATATAATTTTACCTTTAAAGAAAGATCCTTCGTTTATTGCTTTTAGATAATCTTTGATTGATCCGCCTTTGGGGATTAGATTTTCTTTTATAAAAGGAGTTTTGGGAGAGTTTCTAAAGGCTTGTTTTGAGGGGACAAATTCAAAAAAAACAGGTGTGACAATTATTTTTTCTTTTGTTTCTTCAAGATCAATACCGCTTAGATTAATCACATTGCTTTTGCTTGAAGCGGTCTTATAAAAAGAAATTGGGATTAACCCGCGGTCAAAAAGGGCGATGAATCTTGGAATATCATCAGCTACTTTAACAGAAAAGTCTTCTTTTCTACCAAATATTTCCTCCTGAGATAGCAGAAATTCAAGAAGGTGGCGGTTAACAAGGTTTACAGACTTATTTTTTATGTCTTGAGCATAATAAACAAGGCTGTTTTCATACTTAAAAAGAGGAACTAGCCCAAATTTTCTAAATATTTTTTTTAATTTTTCTTCAACAATGGTGTTATAAAGATCAGTTAAGTTTTCATTGTTGGTTAAAAAGAAGCCAAGGGCTGGGTTAAAAAGGCGGTATCCGTATTCTTTTATTGCTTTGTTTAGGCTTTTTGTGCTTTGCCAATCGTTTTGTTCACAAGAATAGACTATTTGGTTGTTGAAGATTGAGTCGGAAGTTGCCTTTTCTCTAAAGGCAAGAAAAGACTGTTTCCCTGATTCAAAACAAAAAAGAGAAGCTTTTTGATTGTCTATTTGCACCCTGAAGTTTTCAAGGGTTGAGAGGTAGTTTACAAGCTTGTCAAATTCAAGGCTTGCATTATCAAGGCTTCCTTCATTGGAGATAAAGTAATTAATTAGGTCAGACATTAGCTGACAATTGAATCGACAGTTCTTATAGCACTGGTTGCATAACCTGTGGATCCAAATGTTCCAGTTGTTTCAAAAGGCAAAATAGCAGTTGGGGTATATCTTCTTACGCGGACCAGAATTGTTCTATCTGTAGTGTAAATGACGGTAACTGAAACCGAAGTGCCGCTTGCTGTTGTGTCAATAAATGGAACATAGGCAGTATCTTCCGTTTGTGTGTAGTTTCTGTTTAAAGCCGGAGATAGACCGGAGAATGTTGAGCCAGACCAGCTTGTATAAGTGTACCTTGTTTCTCGCGTGTTTGTGTTGTCTGATGTGTCAACAATTCTAATAACTCCTGATGCTGGTGTATCAACGGCAATGCTCTCATTTACTACAAAGGTGGTATTGCCACTATTATTTCCAGCTCCTGCTGTGTACATTGCCTTGTTGATAGTTGTTCCTGATGTGGTTCTAAATACTGCCACGCGGTCATCTGAAAGAAGGTTGGTAATTGTGATTGACTGCTTGTTGGGAGGAGTCCTGGTTGAGCCATCAGAATCAATAAGCTGAAAGTTCTGAATATCAGAAGCTGCCATATTTTCAATCCAGATACCTTGGGCGCCGAAGAATTTACCTCCTGCAAAAGTTCCAAAAGGAGAGGCCTTAACGGGGGAGAATGTATTTGTGGGTGTGGTTTGAGTATCTTCATGGGCCCTAATATAAAGTTGTCCTTGTTTGGTGGTGTGTGAAAGGGGACCGCCTTGTGGGTAGATGGTGGGGTACATGGTGAAAGTTGAGCCGATTCTTGTTACATACTTTAGGTATTCATAGACCTGAGATAGCGGCCTTCCAGCGCAGTCTATAATAACAGAATAGTTATACTCTGAACCCTGCTCGAAGTTCTTTGGCATTTTGTAAGCCTCGGTTAAGGTTGAGGAGGAGGTGGCAGAAACCCCACCTCCTGAAATAGACTCGCCATTTTGAAAGGTTCCAACTACATTTCCCAAGGTCAAAGTTCCTGCTCCTGAAGTTGTGGTTTGCTTTAGGACAATTCCAGTCGCACCCGATGAACTTCCAGTTACTGTTTGGAAGCTAGGGAATGATCCATTTATTGCACTATAGCTAATGGTTCCATTAACAAAAGCAATGGTTATGTCGTTGTAACCTGATACAGTTGACTGATAAGATGTATTGTTAAGGTCGTTTGCGGTAGCAAGAGGGACAGCGTTTCGTCCACCTGAGGAAAGGTCAATGCTAAAGTGGTCGTAAAGATCTGCGGGGTTAGATTCAGTGGGTTGGCTTTGATAATGGCGCAAGAAGACTGTAATTTGGGCTCCGTCAATTTCCTGGCTAGCCTCTTTTACTTTAAGGAGTATATCAATATGCCTTGTGGTTGCTGACTCTCCGCCTTCAGGCCACCATTCTGTACCTGAAAATATACGAGATCCGTTCTGTTCAATATAGATTTGCTGTTTTTGCCCAGATGGAGCTGACAAATCCTCCTCGATGGATCCAAGAGTGTAAATGTTTGCCCAAAGTTGTTCTCCTGTTGCTGAATTGGCAGCTGCAGTTCCAGCTCCAGTTCCGCTTGTAATTGTTATAGCTGAGCCACTTGCAATTGTGCTTGAGGCCCTTATCCACCACTTGCGATTGGTATTATCATAGTCAAGAAGGGGACCAGTGTCAGCCCCATCGTCTTTTACAATTTTTCCTATATCTGAAACAACAGCATTGGTATAACCGGATGAATTAAGTGTTAATATTTGAATTTCTCCATTTTGACCATCTGTTTTTATAGCTCCGCCTTTGAGAAATTCAAAGCAATTTCGGGAAGGGGAGCCCTCTCTTGCCTCGTTCATGAACCAGCCATTAATTAAGGTATACTCAGTAGGAGTCTGGGCAGACATCGGGATTGGATCATCCATTTGCTCTGGTTCGTCAAAAGTGTTCTGAAGATAAGAATAGAGTGCGTTTACAGTGTAGATAGTAGTTCCTGAGGAATGATAAATCCTCTTATTTACATAATCGATGGTAAAGTCGTCTGATATAGCCATAAATTATTAAAAGATTGCCGTCTAAACCAGTATAGGTTGCTCTTTTATTATTTGTCAATACCCCAAAAATGTTACTTTTGACGCAAAAAGATATACTTTTATATTATTTTTTACTTTTTGTCGCTGATTTTTTGGTTTTTGAGATCGGGACAGCTTTGAGAGTAGTATTTGGGGGAAGAGGGAGATCTTTATCTACATTTCTGGTAATAATGTCCTGGTGTAATCCGTCTTTACATCGACACTCAGTTAACGGATTTCGATAGCGGTAGCAGCCTGCGGTGTAGCATTTGCCGGGAGTGTTTGACACAAAACCACAGCCACCACTACAGACATAATGGATTTTTTCCAAAGGATCGGGATTTTGTGTGGGGATATATCTTACTTTTTTATTCATTTTCTTTTTTCTCCTCTTTGGGTGGTGGAACAAATGGAAGTTGGGCTGATTCATCAAGCCAGCGGGTGAAAGGACCGGGGAAAACCCCTTTTATTTCCTCGATTAATTTTTTGATTCCTTCTGCTTCTGCAAATAGAATGCCTTCAAATTCTTTAGTTACCTCTTTTTTAATCTTTTCAAACTCTTCGGTGGTCTTGACCACTTCTCCTTCTTTTGGCGGGTAGGCAATGTTATAAATATCATCAATGGCAAAATACCATTTTCCACCTGCGTAGGCTTTTCTAACTTCTTTGCCAAAGAAGGTGACGCTTAAAATTTCTGGTTTTTCTTCCTTTTTTTCTTTTGTTTTTTCTTTATTTTCTTTTTTAGGCAAGAATCTGCCTTTTTTATCTCTTGGAGGAACTTTGACAGGAGTAAATGGTGCTGATTTTTCTTCCTTTGTTTCTTCTTTTTTCTTAAAGAGGTTGGTGATTTGCATGTCTTTAATTTAATCTACAACTATTTTTAAGTCAAGTTTTTTCTTTTTTCTTTTCTTTTCTTCTTTGACCTCAGGCAGGGTGTTTCCAAGAACTTGCGGGTCGTTGACATTGTTTGAAATTACATATTGTGAAGTTTTATCGGGCACTACTTTCCAAGGTTTATCTATTATGAGTGTGTCCTCGCTGTTTGAGACGATTTTTCTTGTTTGTCCTTCGCCTTTTCCTCTTGATATCCAAACTGTTATGTCTTTGAAGACATTTGTTTCCCATTTTTTGGTTCGATCAACCAGAGTTAGACTTGAGGCATAGCCAACAACTCCTAAGTCTTCTTGGATTTTGGTTTTTGCGAATACTTTTTTAAATTCCGGATTTTTCTCAAGGAATTGATCAATTGGATACCATTCGCTATAAATGTCTCCTTTTCTAAAGTGAGGCATATAGTCAACCTTGACAAATCCGGGGTAAGCTGGATCTGAAGTAACCTTTAGACAATCCCTTTGAATTCCATTGATGTCTGTAATTTTCATCTTTTTTATTATATCTTTTTGTCTTTTCTTGGCAAGGTAAGCCTTTCTCTTGCTTTTTCCCAGTTGTCTTTTAGCCCTGCTACTTCTATTAAATTTGCTGGAAGTTTGTTTGGCGTTTTTGGAAAGCAAATCATATTTGCCTCAGGGCCAAATTTTGAAAATACATTTTTTGGATTTTTAAAGAAATTGTTGGGGTTAAAATAGGAGAAGATGTGCCAGTAGGGGAAATAGCCGATTTTTTTAATAGCGCTGATTATTCTTTCTGAATCTTGAATTTCATTGTTTTCAACATAAATTATTGGTTTATATTTCTTTATTGTTTTTAGCCCGCCTTCTATGATTTTGTCTTCGTTTTCCTCGGTGTCAATCTTGATTAAATTACAGCCTGAAAGATGAAAGTCGTCAATTAAAACAGATTCGACAATTTCTCCTTCTTTGAATTTACTGATTTTGATAGCACCAAAGTTTTGTTTTACATAGGGGTTTAAAAGGGGAACGGTTATTTTTTGATGGATATTTGAGGCAAATTTGTGAATGGTAATGACGTTTAGAAGCTCATTTAGGCTGATGTTGGTGTTAAGAAGGTTGTAGGCTGTTCTTTGTGGCTCGATGGCAATAACAAGGCCGCCGGGGGAGACTTTCTTGGCAAAAAAGACGCTGTGGGTGCCAATGTAGGCGCCAATATCAAGAACAATATCGCCGGGATTAATAAATTTTCCAAGCAGGTCAAATTCAGGCTGACTCCACTCGCCATATAAATCAAGCGAGCGGCCAACAAAAAGGTCGTTTTTGTTGTAGGCAAAATAACCGTATCGGCACTTTTTGACGGCGATAAATTTATTATTAATGATCCTCATCTATTATTTAGTAAGGAAGGTGCCAACCTAAGACACCCTTAGGGTGTACTAGCTTGACACCTTCCCAAATTTCCTTTCTACAGCTTCCAAAAAAGCTTTCTCAAGATTTTTAACTGTTTGTTCACTGTCAAAAAGGGGCGCTTTTAGTCTATTTTTTTCAAGTTTCTTTTTTATTTTTTCTAATTTTTTTGGATTTTTGTAAAGATCAACTGCAAGCTCAAGATATTCTTTTCCAGAATGGGTAATAAGCTCTTTCAGGTTAATTGCCGAAAGCAGACTTGAACTGACGCGCGAGGCAAAGTGTTTTCCATAAAGGGCAACAACAGGCACTCCTGCCCATAAGGTGTCAGAAGTGGTGGTATGGCCATTACAAGTTAGAGTATCAAGAGCAAGATCGCAAAGCCCAATTCTTGCCAAGTGTTTCTCTTGCGGCAGTCGGGGAACGAAAATTATCCTTTTTGGATTAACGCCGTTTTTTTCCGCTTCCTTTTTTATTTCCCGCGGCGCAAAACTATTTGTTTCAAGCAAAACCAAGACTGATTCTTTTGCTTTTTTTAGAATTTCAAGCCAAAGATAAAGTGTCCTGCGGTTAATTTTGTAGCTTTGATTAAAAGAGCAAAAGACAAATTTGTTTTTGGGAATTCCCATTTCCTCTTTTGTTATTTCTCCTTTCCAAATCTGCCTTTGATTGTTGTTTATCTGGTAAGAGTTTGGCAGATAAATTAGCTTTTCGCTGAAGTATTTTTCGTCTTCTTTTCTGGTAATTACAGAATCGGTGAGAAAATAGTCTATGAAGTCAGCACCAGTTGTTCCCGGGTAGCCAAGATAGTGGATTTGAATGGGGGAGGGACGAAGGGCCAAAATCTCAAGACGGCTGTCTCTTGTGTGACCTTTCAGGTCAATTAGGATATCAACGCCGTCCTGTCTAATTTTTCTTGCCGCATCAATAAAACTTAAGTCTTTAATGTCAACGAAAAGATCAGCGTCTTTTTCAAGCATTTTTCTATAAGGGCTTTTGTCGTCTGGTCCGTATGAGTAGGCATAAACGGCAAAGCGGTTTCGATTGTGAAGCTTGAAAAGCCTTTGGATTAGATGGGTTGTGGCATGATCGTAAAAGTCATTTGAAAGATATCCCAGGGTAATTACACCTTTTCTTTTAAATTTTGGTGTTTTCCAGTTTTCAAGATAGCCTTTGACATCTTCTTTTATTTCGCGGCTTTTTTGACTGGCAATTTGAAGATGGGTTTTTGGATCTTCAGTTCTTACAGTGTTTAAAAATGGCGACTGGCTTATTTTTCCGCCTTTTTTGATTTCTTTTATTGTCAGCTCGTCAAGTTTTTTGGAATAGTAATCATATTTATCATAAAGGCATCCTTGCATGGTAAGGTAGGTGATAACATTCAAAGCCTCTCCAAGCTCAGGATCAATTTGATAGGCTTTAACAAGATGCCTTGCTGCCTTGTCAAACTTTCCTTGCCTTTCAAAGATTAGGCCCAAGTGGTAGTGGGCAGTTGATATGTTGGGGTTGATTTCAATCGCTTTGGTGAAGGTGTTAATTGCTTTTTGGTATTGCCTGCGATTAAAAAATACTGTTCCTAAATTGTTTAATGTTCCGTCAAGTTTTGGGTTTATCTTTAGCGCTTTTTGGTAATAATAGGCGGCCTTTTCAAGATCCCCAATCTGTTTATATAAATTACCCAAATCATTAATAATAAACGGAGATTCAGGTTCTAAAGTTAATGCTTCCTCAAACTTTTCAAGAGCTTCTTTGAGCTTGCCGCAGTTAAGGTAACAATTTGCCAAAAGCGCTAAAGTGTTGGCGTCTGGTTTTGCTTTTTTTATATATTTTTCAAGGTAATTTGAGGCTATGTTGAATTTTTTCAAACGGGCAAAAACAAAACCAAGGTGATATAGCGGTTGAATGTACTCAGGGTCAATATCAGCAGCTTTTTTAAGGTAGGAAATTGCTTTTTTGTATTTTTTTTCCTCGTAAGCCAAAACTCCCAGATTGTTATAAGGTTCGGGAAGTCGGGGAAATATCTTGATGGCGTTTTTCCATGCTTGTTTGGCCTTTTTAGAGTCTCCCATTTTTTTGTAGGCATTGCCTAGATTGTTATATGCAAAGGAATTTGATATATCTGATTTTATTGATTTTTCGAAGCAATTAACTGCTTTTGAGTATTCTTTTTGGTCAAGATAAATGACTCCTAAGTTGTTATATGACATTGAGTATTTGTCATCTGTTTTTATTGATTTCAGATAGTATTTTTTGGCATTTTCAAGATCTCCTTTTAATTGGTGGCTTAAGCCAAGGAAATAGTAAATCTGGGCATTTGGAGAAAGTTTAATTGACTTCTTGAAAAATTTTATGGCGTTGTCAAGATCGCCACTGTTGGCTAGATTTATCCCTTTTTCTGCGTATTGATCAGCAAGACTCTTGGGTTCAATTTTCATCTTTGATGACAAAATCTCTTGGTTTTTTGCCTGAAAGATAATTTTCCCAGACTTTAATGTAAGCTTTTTCTAGGTTTCTTGTAAATCTAGTGGTGTCAAAGAGAGGCTCTTTAAGACGATTTGCTTTGATTTTCTCTTTTATCTCTTTTGCTTTCTGGGTATCTTTAGCAAGGGAGACGGCAAGATTTATGTATTCCTCTTTTGTTTTGGTGATAAGCTCGGGCACCCCAAGAGCGCAAAGAAGGCTGGCGCTGACTCTTGAGGCAAAATGCTTTCCCAAAAGGGTAATCACAGGAATTCCTGCCCATAGGGCATCGGATGTGGTTGTATGGCCGTTGCAGATAAAAGTGTCAAGGGCGGCATCACATAGGGAAAGTCTTGCCAGGTGAGCCGATTTTTTAATGGGGAGGCTAAAGAATATTCTTGAGACATCTATTTTCCTTTTTCTGAATTCTGAGGTTATATTTTTAACCTGCGTTTGGTTTTTTGCCAAGAACAAGATGGCGCTTTTTGGGGCTTTCTTAAGAATGGTAGACCATGCATCAAGCGCGTCTTCTGTAATTTTATAAGGCTGGTTAAAAGAGGCAAAAAGGAATGCGTCTTCGGGCAGGCCAAACTGCTTTCTTGAGGAAAGACTTTTTAGTATTTTTTGTTTGTTGTCGTTTGCTTGGTATGAGTGGGGCATATAAATTAGTTTTTCGCTAAAATAGGGCCTTAGTTTTGGTGGGGTTAGGATTTTGTCAGTGATGAAGTAGTCAATAAAATCTGCTCCCACAGATCCGGGGAAGCCAAGGTAATGAATTTGGACAGGAGCCGGCCTTAGAGCGGCTATTTCAAGCCTTGAGTTTGTAGTATGGCCTTTTAGATCAACTAGAATATCAATTTTATCCTTGTAGATTAAGTCTGCTGCTTCTTGATCTGAAAGCGTGAGAATGTCTCTGAATTTGGTTAGTTTCTCAATCTCTTTTCGATAGTAACTTTTATCATTTTCTGAATAGGAATAGGCATAAATTTCAAACTTTGATCTGTTGTGTTCTCTTAAGACTCCCATTAAGAGGTGGCTTGTGGCGTGATCTTTGAAGTCGTTTGAAAGGTATCCAATTTTGATTTTCTCTTTCTTTTTCTTTTTGGCAAAGATGTAGTTTCTTTTGAATGGCGCGACTTTTTCTTCAATGTAGCGGCTCCAGGCCTTGGCGATTTCCAGGTTTCTTTTTGGGTTATCATCGTAGATTACAGAAACAAAGATGGTTTCAGCAGGCAAGGTGCCTTCTTTCAGGTTTTTATCAGAAAGAGATCTCATCTTGCCTTCCAATTTTTTGGCTTTCTTAAAGTCGACTATATCGCGAAGTTGATGGTAAAGCTGGCCGTAGGTGATTTGGTTGTTTGGATTTAGCTTGAGTGATTTTTCGAAGGCGGCAATTGAGCCTTCAGTGTCTCCAGTCAGCCTTAGAGCAACGCCAAGATTAAAGAATGCGTTATCTGAATTTTTTTCAATTTTGGTGGCTTTTTCAAAATACTCTTTGGATTTTTTGGGGTCTATCTTAATATAGTATGCGCCTATGTTCTGCAGGGCGGTGGCATTTTGTGGGTTCACTTTGATTGCTTTTTTGAAATATTCAAGCGCTTTTTGAGGATTTCCCATATCTTCATAAACAACACCGATGTTGTTAAAAACAATTGAGTTGTTGGGAAAGACTTTTAAGCTTTTTTTGTAGGCAGAAAGCGCCTTGTCAAACATCTTCTTTTGCATATAGGCAACGCCAAGATTGTAATGGGCTTCTGCCATCATTGGGTTGATTTTTGTTGCTTTAAGAAAGCAGGGAAGAGCAAGATCAACCATTTTTTGATTCATATAAAGGTGCCCAAGGAGATTAAAAGCTTCAAAGTCATCGGGTTTTAGCTTGGTGGTTTTTTTGAGCGACTCGATGGCTGAGAGTTCATCACCAGTCTGCATATAGGCCAAGGCTAAGTCAAAGTGAGCGGCAACGATTTTATCATCAAGATTGATTGATTTCTTAAAAAGGGTAATTGCCTGTTTTGCCTTGCCTTCAGCTAGAAGTTTTGCCCCCTGATTTAGAATCTCTCCTGCCTTTTTAGTCTTGTTCATTTCTTTTGTGATTATTCTACATTTGGCTTTGTTGAGCAAGAGGGAAAAGGAAGATAGTAGTAAGGGGAAAGGAATTAAGATTTAAGATTTATGAATAAGATAATTCAAAAGTTAAAATTCAAAAGTCAAAACTACAAGTTAAAAGTCAAAAGTTTTCTTTAATTAAATATTTTTAAATTTTGAATTTTACTTTTGAGTTTTGCCTTTTGACTTTTAACTTAACCTATTCAGGTGTCAAGCTATTTTTGGGGAAGGTGTCAACCTAAGACACCCTTAGGGTGGCAAGGTAAAACAAGAGGTTAGGCTGAGGCGATGGTGTCTTGGATTAATGTCCAAGTTAGTGATAGCCCGGAGCTTGTTATCTGTTGCTGGGTGTTAACAGGATAATATTTTGTGTCTCCGGCGCTTGATTTTCTTATGATTATATAGACATCTTCATCTGAAGTGTAGTTATAGCTTTTGCTTGCAATCCCGCTTGAATTGGTGAGTTGGTTCATAATTTGCAAATAGACCCAAGCCTGTGTGCCCTTAGGCTGGGTGGTGATGCTGGTGAAGCTTGAAATCCTTGCTCTTATCCAAAAAGCCGGAATTCCATTTATAGAAGTTGACGCCCAATTTGATGGTGGAGAAAAGGTTATATCTTTATTTCCAGTTCCATTTCTAAAGCCGTTAGTTGGGTCGTTGACATCAGGAATTGCGCTCCAGGTTGAACCGTTGTAGTATTCCCAAGTGATTGTCCAAGTGCCAGATCCAGCTGTCCCAATATTTATTCTTAATTTGTAAAAAGGTTCTTTGCCGCCAAAATAATAAGCGTCATTTACAGCTGGAGATGAACGAAGAAGAGTCATATCATTGGCAGTCGCATCATTGGCAGCTGTGGTTTCATTGGTGTAGGTTGAGCCATTCCATAGCAAAGCGCCGGTTAAAGAGTTGCTGGCAGTTTTTTGGATTGAGACGCGAGCGTTTTGAATAGGTGAGCCGGCCTCGTTTTTAACCGTTACTGATAAAGTTACTGCGTTTGCAATTACTGTTGAGGCGCCAGTGCCATTTCTAACTGTTGGGGTATTTCCGCCACCAGTAATGTTTAAAGTCACTAGGCCGCCTGAATCATTAAAAATTGCCGCTGATGTGGTTTCATCATTTCCAAAGCCAGAGAAAATATTACCAGAAAAACTATAAGTACCGGCAGCAGTAATTCTTATTGCATGACCAGATGAGGTTGAGCCAGTAAAATAGCAGTTTGAAAATTTATTAGGAGTAGTGGTTGATAAAAGATAATTGCCGGCAGAAAGGGTCGTGACATTGAAATCACAGGAGTTAAATGTTGTTGAGGAGTTAACAGTGATTGAGTTGTTGGAATTTGGCGGGTTTAAGATTGAGCTGTTATTTAAAGTTAAATTGCTAACATCTAAGCTTTGGTACTTATTGATTGTTATTTGAGAAAGAGTAATTGCTTTATTTAAAACAATTTGACCTGCGCCGATAATTGATAAACCAGAAAAATCATAAGTGGCTGAGGTTGAAGAAGAGGCGTGAAGCCTAAAGTGATAAGGCGAGGCAGAGGAGACAATTGAATTTCTGTGAATTATTGTATCGCTTGGGCCGGCATAATAGGTTAAACCAGCGACATTGTCTGCAGAACAATAATAGACCTGACGGGTAGTGCGGTTATAAATCTCAGGAAACTCAATTGAAGTGGAGTCAAGATATAAATAAGTCGGGTTAGTGCCGCCATCACCAAACTGCAGCGGCTGAAGCACCAAAAGCTCATTTTTTCCCTGCTGAATAACGCTCATTCTTTCATGACCATCAGCCGCTGCCACTCTGATACCACCTACATCAATAGGATTGTTGGCATTGCCGCCGGCGACGACAGTCGTATCAAGCATCCAGATCATTGACCAAACCCAGTCAGAAGAAATCAAAAAGCCTGAAGTAAAACAAGCAAAACCTAAAACTGAAGTTGGGTCAAAAGTGCCGCGGGAATCAATTAAGCCCGGACCGCTATAGCTTTCATTAATAATTACAGGCGCGCGATTTATACCCCAGGAGGTTCCAGCGCCATGAACATGATAAGTTTTGGCATTATTAGCCGAGGAAAACATACCAACAGCAATGCCTCGACCTAAATTTACACCATCAACTGTCTGAATATCAGCCGGTACAAGAGGCATGGCGTGAAGAAGAATGTTTTTACCAGTAACATTTGGTTTGTTGGCAGTAGCCAGCACTAAAGTTGCGCCCATCCAGGAACTAGTAGCAGTAGTTGGCCCGGTCATACCGCCGCAGGAGCGATAAGAATTTATGCCGTAGTCGGTTTTGGTAGAAACAGTGGTATTGGCTAAAGTTAAGTCAGCTAAAGGTGAAGTAAAATAAGTTGTAGCCGTTCCAGCCCAGGCAGTGTTACCGCGAAAGGCAGTTGTTCCATGAATTGGGTCAATATAAACCGAGTTGTCAGCCGCGCAATAAGTAGGAACAACTGTGGCGCCGGTTGCTGGTGGGTTAATGACAATAGTTGCCAGTTTTGAAGTGTAAGTGGTTCTAGAAACTGACCAATAGACATTGTTGGGAGTAGTTCCTGAAGTTGGTTGAAATCCCCAAGCAATTGAGTCAGAATGAGCAGAGCCGTCTTTTGAGGTAATTTGCGTTACTGGTCCTTCAATAATTGAGGGAATAACAGTAGTTGAAGGATGAGCAGAACAATAAATAATCAAAGAGTTATTGCGGGTGGCAGAGGTTGTTGGCATAGCAAATCTAGCAGTTGTGCCATTAGCAGTGGCATAGTTGGCAATTGGGGTTGAGGTATCAACATCCATTATGCTTAAGATTGCTGCGTTGGCAGTTTCAGCAATAGTATAGGTAAAGGTTGGATTTGTCTCTGAAGCGCCGGCAATTTTATACATTATTCCTAAATTTACTGTATTTGATTGGGAAAAAAGCTGGGTCCAGCCGGTAGCTGACCAGGCTTGAGTCGTACCAGTATCAGTTGATAAAATTGCTAAAAGCAAATCATTTTGTTGATACTGGGGCAAAGGGCAGTATATAGTAGTTGCAGTTGTGGTTGAGTGATAATTATATGACCAATCTCTAATTGCCGGCATAGTTTTTAATAAATTTTTATTCCTAAATGGCCAATTTTAATTGTTGGTTCACACCAAATGCTGATATTTTCTTTTTTTGCTTTTTGACAAAAATAAAGATCCTCGCCAACTAGTTTTTCATTTTCAATATCAAACCAAAACCAGGGTTTTTTTATTTTTTTAAATACTTGTGTTTCAATCAGCATAAAGCCGGTAGCAATGGCTTTAACTTCAAAAGGAAAGTTGGGTCGGTTGTCTTCTTTTAATCTTAGATATCCCGGAAAATTGGGATCTTCCTCGATATATTTTTTGTCAATTTTTTCAGGGTCAATTTTAGTAACTGACATTTTTGGCGTTAATTTATAATTATAATCTCCGCCGATAATTGGTTTTTTGGCTTTTAGAAGCTTTAATATTCCTTGGGGTTCAAAGGTCATATCGCTGTCAATAAACATTAGGTGGGTGGCTTGAAGTTGTAAAGATTGCTCGCCTAGATATTCACGCAATTGGTGAATATAACAGCCGGTTGGCGCGGAAACAATCACCTCTATACCTTGAAGGTAGGAAATAGCTTCAATCAGCGAAGTTATTGTTTCAGCTCGAATATAGCCGTTTGAGGGTATACCGATAACAATTTTGATGGGTGAATTTTGTGTTGTTTTTCGATCCATATAATTTAGATTAAATTAGTTTATCAGATTTTTTTATTTCAATTTTTTTAATTTTTATTTCTTTTCTTGCTTCATTTCCGATTGGCATGATAGAATTATCTAAATTTTTGAAGAATTCCTCTAAGTATTTTTCCCAGCCGGGGGATATTTTGGTTTCATCAACTTCGATTTCCAAAACAACTTTTCGTTTTGCCATTTCTTAGATTATAGCAGGTCTTAATTATATTTTTACCAATTATCAAGTACACCCTAAGGGTGTCCTAGCTTGGCACCTCCCCCAAAAACAGCTTGACACCTTCCTTTTGATAAATTATTCTAAATTAATGGCTAATATAAGAAAAACCATTTTTGCCGACGGAGAGGTTTACCATATTTACAATCGTGGTATTGAGGGAAACGATATTTTTACCTCCAAAAGGGAATATAAAAGAGCAATTTTGACTTTGGCTTATTATCTTTTTTCAAATCAGCCGTTTCGTCTTTCTAAACTTCTTGTTTTGGAAAATCAAAGAAGGCAGGGGGTCTTGGAAAATATGGAAAGAAATGGAGAAAGAAGAGTTGATATTATTGCTTATTGTTTGATGCCAAATCATTTTCATTTTCTTTTAAGACAGCTTAAAGATGGGGGAGTTAGCGGTTTTGTTTCCGACTTTACCAATAGCTATACCCGATATTTTAATAAAAGGCATAACAGAGTTGGTCCAATATTCCAGGGAAGTTTTAAGGCGGTTCATATTGATACGAACGAGCAATTACTTCATGTCTCCCGATATATTCATATTAATCCGGCTGTTTCCTATTTGGTGAAGAAAGAAGATTTAGAAAGTTATCCTTGGTCTTCTTTACCTGAATATTTTGGAAAGATGGAGGCTGAGATCTGCAACAAAGATTTAGTCTTAAATCAGTTTAAGGATGCAAATTTCTATCGAGATTTTGTCTTTGCCCAAATTGATTACGGCAGAGAGCTTGAAGAAATGAAGCATTTGGAGAAGTAGGGAGTAGAAATTCTAAGTGTTGGTAGTAAGTAGCAAGGGCTAGTTTAGCTTGCCACCCTAAGGGTGTCTTAGGTTGGCACCTTCTTCCAAAACAGCTTGACACCTGATTGATCAGCTATCAGCTATCGGTCATCAGATATCAGGCATCAGTTATTAGCCATCGGCTATCAGCTGTCAGATGTTGGTCGAAGTTGGTCAAGGTTGGTTGAAATTAGTCGGAGTTGGTTAAAATTGGTCGAAGCTAGTCGGAGCTAGATGGTTGTTTGTTTGGAATTTGGAAAATTGTGGAAAATTGGGATTTGTTTAGAATTTAGTGCTTAGAATTTAGATATTCTAATTCCCAACCCTTAATTCATAATTCTTAAATCTTAAATCGTAAATCCACATTCCTTTCCCTTACTACTTTCTACTAATAAATCAATACATTGATAGCCTCATCGTTTTTAAGAGCAATGGTCAAAATTGTCTTTACCTAGATAGAAATTGTGCTATTATAGGAATTAATTGGATTTGGGCAAAAGGAGGTGAAGAAAATTGTATAACCACATTCTTTATTTTTCCTACTGGTTTATTAACACTGTGGTTTTATTTGTCTTGAATTTAATTTTCCCTGAAAATGTAGTTTTAGGCAACTGGCGCTTTTCGGCAATTGAGGCGGCAATTTACGCTTCTTTTTGGCAAACATTTTTTATTTGGGTTATTTGGGATTATCTTTTAGCTAGAGGAACAGCTTTAAAGTCTGGCGTTTCAGTTTGGTTTTATTTTTTGGCTGTTAACACTGTTGGGGTTTGGATAATTGCCCGTTTGCCACACTTCTTGGGGCTTGGAATTGCTAGTTGGCTTTGGGCACTGGTGATTGGAATTTTAGCCAACTGGCTGCAAAGAATTGCCTGGAGCGTCATCACAAAAAGGGAAACAAAATAGGTTACTATTTTTGATATTGGTTTTGAGTCAGTTAGGCCTTTCGGTTGTTAATTTGACCTCAGGAGTTTATTTGTATTCTCTGCTGACTAATTCTTCTGGCCACTACTTTAGATTTTAAGCGTTGATTCTTTTTCCCCTTGCTGCTTGCTACATGCTACTAATTCCCAATTTTGCTTTTGACTTAAATGCTTCAGGTGTCAAGTTGTTTTTAAGGAAGGTGTCAAGCTAGGACACCTTCCAGGTTGAAAGCTAAAGCTATTCTTTGTCTTTCTCTTTGTCTTCAAAGATGGGTTGGGGGTATGTTTTTTCCTCTTTTATTCCAAGTTTATCCTTAATACCGGTTATTATTCCCTTGATGATGTAAAAAATTATAGTAGGTAAGAGCAAAAAGCCTGCATAAGAGAAAGCCAAGGTCCATTGAATTGGGGTAGTTCTGCCCCCAGTTGCTATTTGCTGGATTGCATAAAGCTCAAAAATGCCGCCGATAAAAAGAGAAATAAAGACTTTAAGCAAGTATTTCTTTTCAATTAGCGAGAGGATCAAAACTAAACTTGTTAAAATTGCAATTGATCGAATAGAAACGGCAACTGCAGTCAAAGGATACTTGGAAATTACTGGATTTGAGAAAAATTCAACAGGATCTTTAACCCTAATACTTACAGGCCCTGCAATATAATCAAGTCCATATGCAAGGCCAAAAAGAATGACAGCTGCCACCAAAGCAATTTCCTTTTTCATTACCTTAAGTATATTACTTTTGGTATTTAGCTTTCAAGAAGGCCCTTTTTCTTTAGATTTTTAAGTATTAAATAGTTGACAACAGTAAGTATTACAAAGAAGAGGGAAAATAAGATTGAAAATATAACAAGATGCTGTTTCACGGGCTCTTTTATGACATCTGTTGAAAAACCGCTTATGATAAAAATTTTGCTATTGGCACTGTTATACTCTATTGGCTGGTAAGCAAAGACTTTCTCTTGATTATCAATACCCCTGCCGATCAAAGCGCCAAATTTTTTTTCTGAAATTGCTTTTCTTGCCACTTCAAATTGATTGATGATATTTTTTCCTCTCCATTTTTCATTTTCTGGTTTTCTGGCGAGTATGACTCCGTTTTTATCCAAGACCATTACAGAGGCATTCTCAGGCACATAAAGGCTCTCTAAAATCTGGTTTAATGTTTCAAGACTAATTCCGGTAAATACAACACCTTTGAATTTTTCTTCGCTGTCTATTATTGGATAGGCAAAAACAACAGACTCTTTACCTGTGATTCTTCCTTTCAAGATTTCGCTGGCTGAGAGAGATAGGCTTTCTTTTGCTTCTTGAAAATAACTTCTGTCTGAAAGGTTAACTTTATCCTTTGGGTCAAGAGTGCTTATAATTACGTCTCCATTTTCGTTTGTTATTCCTACTGTAGTATAGTCTTTATCTATTTCAAGATAATTTTTGATAAATTCTTTAATTGTTTTTGTGTCCATATTGCTTGTTGAGGCTACTGCTGAGACTGTTTTTAAGAGAAACTCTGTTTTATTTATTTTGTCTGTAATTTTTTCAGAGTAAAAGCGATTAAGGAAAGTGGCGTTGTCTTTTGCCTGGTTTTTGAGGCGTTGGTAATGAAAATATTCAGTGACTCCCAGTATTGTAACAAGTGGTAGGAATATGTTTATGAAAAAGTTAAACAAAATCAGTTTTTTATTCATACTGTTTAAAATTACTCTTTATTTTTGTTTATTTCAACCCTAGAACTTTTCGAAATATTCACCGTAGGAAAGGGAAGCTCGGTTGGTCCAATTTGAGGCAAAATCAGTCGACCCAACGGCATAGGTGTAATTGCCGCTTGAGTCCTCTTTCATAATAAACCACTCGCCGTCTTTGTTTGTAAATCCGTAGTAGGCTGGGGTGCCATCGTCGATTCTGCTTATCTTGTAGCCATCTGTAGGCTGCTTTTCAGCAGGGTTGATAAGCTGGCCGCTTGCATTCTTAATTCCAACAGTCCCAGGGCCGGGAACGGAGCCAAAGAATGCAGCTTCAGCCTTTTTGGTAAACAAGGCAAGCATAAAAAGGCTCATTCCGGCAGAACCAATAATCTTTAAGAAAGCTCTTCTATCAATATCTATTTTTTCAACCTCACCTTCCTCAACCACAGCCTCTTCTTTTTTGACAACCGAGGCTTTTTGTGGCCTGATTTTTACATTAATCAAATCTATAGCCTTTTTTCTTTGGGGAAAGACAAGCAAAGAAAAGTAAAGAGCAAGCGGGAAGAAAAAGATAGAGGAGATAAGCTGTGGTGTGTTTTGGGCGCTGATAAAGCCCACTGCCACCATTATTAAGGTGATAATAAAGCTGTAATAGATGATTGTCTTTCTCATTTTTGGATATAGTCCTTATAAACCCAACCCTTGATATTTTCGTCTATTTTAATATTGTACCAATCGCCTTTCTCTTCAATAAGAGAATATACCTGCCCTGATTTTAGCCCGCCTATGATTTCTGAATTGGTGGAAGGGGCTTCTCTTAAATTAACAATGGTTTGGGGGTTTTTAGTTTTAATTGTGATTTTGGGCAGATTATCATTGGTTGGCTGGGGAGTTGGGGTGGGGGAAAGGACAGGAATTGGCGTTGTTTCTAGTTTTGTTTCTTTGGGGCGGGTAAGATTTAGGGATTTTATGGCAACTACTATTATTAATAACGATAAAGAAAATATAAGAATTGGTTTTCTGCCTGAAAAGAGGCTTTCAGCAAGCGGTTTTTTGTTTAAAAAGAAGACCTGGATTGTTTCAAAGATGAAAAACAGGCTGACGGGGAGAAAAAGGACTTGAAAGATTAAATCCTGGGTTGTTTTGATATTAAGAACTCCACTGATGCTGGCGATTGTTGCCATAATGGTACAGAGAAGAAGAAATGTTCGGGCAGCTATTTCCTTTTTCATTTATGGTGTTCTAATTGTCTCTTCAATTACAAATTTAGCATTAACATAACCTCTTTTTTTGTCTGGCAGCTCGATCTGATACCAGTTGTCTTTTTTTTCAAAGTAGGGATAACTCCTTGTTTTTTCCATTTGTGCGATGACAGTTGAGGAGAAGCTTGCGGATTGATAAATATCAACTGTGATGAAGCGGGAAGAGTCCATTTTGATATACCCAACGGCGTTTGGGTAGTTACTTAAGGTTGGGGAGGGGGTGGAAGTTTGCTCTTTGAGATTGTTTAAAGCGTCCATAAAATCACTAATTGAGCCTGAAGTGGCAGCGCCTAAGATCTGGTTGACCCCTCTTTGCTCAGCTCTAATTTTGGCCAGTTCATCTTTAATTTCTGAAAGTTCTTTTTCTATGTCTTCTACGTTTTCAATTTTGACTGTAGTTTGGTTTTGGTTCTCAACTGGTGTTGCTGCGGAAGTTTTATCTTGATCCTTTTTTGAACAGGAATTGGAGTTTTTGCATATAAGAAGGGTAAGAAGGGAGGATAATATACAAAGGCTTGTTGTTAGAGCTATTTTTTTAATTGGGCCACTTTTTTCCATATTTCTAGTTTAATCCATAAAGTCGATTAAGAGCAAGTCTGTAATAGTTGGGGGGATTGGGATTTATGATTTAAGAATTATGAATTAAGGGGTATGAATTATGGGTATAAAGTATAGAAACCTCGCATCTGACTGATACTTTTAAACTAGACTATAGACAACTATCAATAAATCGATGTATTGATAGTAATTAGAAGTGGCAGACGGTTTTGTAGACTAGTACACGGATGCAATGGTGTAGTTAAGAATTATGAATTATGGGGAATGGGGTATGGGAAGATTGGAAATAGTAGTAAGTAGTAAGGGAAGGAATATGGATTTAGAATTCAAGAATTATGAATAAAATAATTCAAAAATTAAAATTCAAAATTCAAAATTACAAGTTAAAAGTCAAAATTTTTATTAGATAATTAAATAATTTTAAATTTTGAATTTTAGCTTTTGCCTTTTGACTTAGATCTGTTAGGTGTCAAGCTGTTTTTAAGGAAGGTGCCAACCTGAGACACCCTTAGGGTGTACTAGCTTGGCACCTTTTGCCTCTTGCCTTGCCTTTATTAGTTAACAGGCCGGGGTTGACCTTTTGGTTTTCTTATGATAACTTGTTTTCTTGCTAATGGAAGATTCGCTACAGCAGTTTCTTGAGCTTGCCGAGGAGATTAAGATTTTCTTAAGAGAACTTGGCAGTTTTTTAGTTAAGAATCTTCGTCTTTCTTTCTTCAGGTTTGAGTCTAGGAAAAAAGTGTTTGCTACTGCTCTTTATCGACAAAGGGGAAGGCTGGCAGGTCGTTTTATGCACACAGGTATGGCATCTTTGGCTGCCCTTGGTGTTTTTATGGCGCCTGTTGTTGCCAACGAATTTCCAGGTCGTTCTGTTGATCCTTGGAGTTATTCTTCTCCCGGCGCTGTTTTATCAGCGGCAACTGAAGAACCGGCAACAGAGACTATTGCCTCGGATAGGTTAAGAGAGAAAATTATTGAGTATACTGTAGTTGAGGGAGATACGATTTCCTCTATTGCTCAGAAGTTTGGAGTTTCAGAGGATACTATCCGTTGGCAAAACAAACTTGATAAAAAAGGGAAAATAAAAGCTGGTCAAACTCTTGAGATTTTGCCAGTAACAGGTGTTTCTCATAAGGTTCAAAAAGGGGATACAGTGTATTCTATTGCTAAAAAATACGATGCTTCACCGCAGGCTATAGTTGATTTTCCTTACAATACTTTTACCAATGATGAGACTTTTGACTTGGCAGTTGGGCAGATAATTATAGTTCCTGATGGGGTTATGCCTGCTGAATCTCCAACAGGTCCGGTTGAGAGAATTCGTCAGATTACTCCTGATGCTGGAACTGTTGTTGCTTCTGGCAATTTTGTCTGGCCAGCGGCTGGGACCATAACTCAGCGTTTTTCCTGGTACCATAAAGGAATTGATATTGCCAATAAGTCTGCTCCAGATGTTTTGGCGGCTGATGCTGGTAAGGTTATAGTTGCTGGCTGGCCTGATAATTATGGTTATGGAAATAGGGTTGTGATAGATCATGGTAATGGTTATAAAACCTTGTATGCTCATCTTTCGGCAATTTATGTTAAAGTTGGTCAGACTGTTTCAAGAGGCTCGGCAATTGGTAAAATGGGGTCAACAGGCAGATCTACAGGTACCCATCTTCATTTTGAAGTGATTAAGTCCGGTACCTATCTTAATCCATTTTCTGTTCTGAGATAGAATTTAAAATCAGAAAAGCAAACATAAATGGACTTTTTGGCTGTAAATCTTAGAAATAGTAAGCAATTTTGCACTACTATTCTTATCCTTTCCTGGCGGTATACAGGAATTTTTAACCTTGAGTTTTGAATTGTGAATTACATCCCTATAACCTTTCTCCGTAATTCTTAAATCCTAAATTCACGTTCCCTTACCTTAATGCTTACTACTTTCTACCATCTTTAATCTTCCTCTAATTAATACCCCTTAATTCATAATTCTTAAATCGTAATTTGTCAACCGATATTCTTACGGAGTATATGGGTTAGATTGAGGCACGGACGTTGTTTCTGGTGTGGTTTCAGGTGTTGGTGTTGCAACCGGTGAAGGAGGAGCGGCTTCTTCAGGTAAATTGACCGGAGGCTCAACTACTTTTTCTGTTTTTTGAGGCGGGGTCAGTTCCTCCGGCTTTGTTTGACCTGAACTTTCCGATTCTTTTTTACCAGCTTCCTTTTTAGCTTGTAAATCTTCTAGCTCTTTTTTAACAATTTGCCAGTCGTTTGAGTCTTTTTCAAGCAGACTTAAAGTGTTGTTAAATTCAGCTAAGGCTTTGTCTGTCTCGCCTTTTTCGCGGTATGCAACAGCTAAATTGTATCGAGAATTAGCCCAATCGGGCTTGGCAATAACAGCCAGTTTGAATGTATCAATTGCGTTCTCATAGTCGCCGATAGCAAAATATACTCCTCCTAAAGAAACTCTCAAAGCGGGGTTGACGGGATCTAGGGCTACTGCTTGGCTTAGCGCTTGAATTGCGAATTGGTCTGCGCCTTGAGAGAAGGCCATAATTTGTTTATAGAGGTTTCCAAGAAGCTCCCAGTTGTCGGCTCTTTGGATATTTAAAGAAACGGCAGATTTGCCTTCTGTAATTGCCTGTTGAATCAATTGGCTGATGGCGTTTCTTTGCTCGTCCGTAATTTTCTCTCCTTCTTTTACCTGAGCTATGTTTTGAGCGATAAGGAAATTTAATTGAGCAAAAGAAGTATGGTACCTGTCAACTTTGGGATTTTTTTGAATGGCTTTGGCCATATTCTGAAAAGCGGCGTTGCCGTCATTTTTATTGACAGCGTCAAGCGCCTGTTTGAATGTGTATTCAGCTGAGACAACTTTGGCGCCAAAGTATAAAAAGACCAAAGCGCCAATGATAAGAGGCAGGCTGACAAGCAGAGAGGCCATAATTGAAGTTTGCCTTTGTTCTTTTTGAACAGCCTCAAAGTTGAAGATAACTTTTTTAGTTTTTGCGTTTAGGCTCAAATAGGCAAAGAAAACAAGAAGGGGAGTAAGATATGGGCCGGAGAAAAATAAAGCTAAAGTTGAGATAACAAGGCCAATTTTTAGGAAATCAAATTCAAATTCTTCGTTACTTTCGGTTTTTGTTTTTTGTGTGGTAATAATTTTTACCAAAGCAATTCCTAAAATAACAATTGCAAGCAGTCCCAAAAGTCCTGTTTCAGTAATAACTTGAAGGAAAAAGTTTTGAGAGTTGGTGAATTTTATCTGCCAGAAATCAAGGGAATTGTAAGGTAGGGGGCGGAAGCGGTTAAATGCGGTTAGATAGTTTCCTGGTCCCGCGCCAAATATAGGCGAATCTTTTATGGCATCAACAGCAATACTCCAAGAAATCTGTGTTGGTGGCATTTTGGGCTCGAATTTTTTGCCTGGGAGAATTTGATAAAGGTTAGCGCCAGTAGCAGCGGTAATTGTAAGAAGAGAAATAGCCCAAATAGTTTTTTTGAAAATTTTTTCCTCTTTGATAATTATATCAAGAGCAAATGGAATGGTGGTAACAAGGAAAATAAATGTCAGAAAACTTCCTCCGACTGGTGAAAAGCCTTCAGCTTTTGCAAATTCAGGCAGAAACGCAAGCTTTTGATTTAAGCCAAAAAGAGTGGTCAAAGAAATTAAAGATGTAATCACACTTGAGATTATTAGTCCTTGTGAAATAAGTTTTTTACCGCCTTCGTTTTGATTGACGAGGAAGTAGAAAAGCAAAAGGGCGATTATTAAAGTTGCTGTTCCTGGTAAAAAGAAGGCTTCCATTTTGTTAGGGGTTTTGAAGATTCCTGAAGTTAGATATGAGAGAGCTACAAGGAAAACAGGCAAATCAGGTGAACTTAGGTTTACCTCCAGTTTTTGGTTGGCAATGATTTGAGCGGATTTAACTAAGATTAAAATTGCTACCACTGCCGAGAGGAAAGCAAGTTTGGGGGTGTTGTAGGAGTCAGGAAATATAGGCAATACCAAAATAGGAGAGATCAAAGCTGCTAAAAAGATTAAATATTTTTCAATTGTTTTTAGACTTTTTTCCATTTTAATTCCCTTTATTCTTAACTATTCCATATAGTATGTCAATCCCCATTTTGGAACAAAAGATAAATTTCTATTATTCTTTATATAAAAATATATGTTTTGATATACTTCTATTTACTATTAGTTGTATTTGTCTTATGTGTCTTATATTCCTTTCTTTTAAGGTAAAGCCTTTCAGTAAAGCCGCCTTTTTCAAGAAAATCTTTTTCAAGCGAGTGTAAAAGGCGGTCTAGTAGATAATTTTCTTGGTTAATCAGACAAATTAGCGTGTTTGCAGCAATCTCCGGATTCTCGTTTTCTATATATGTCTCATAGGTCTTATAAGACTTATCAGGCTTATACGCAATTCTTCTAATTGCAAGCGCGCGTGGGTTATCTTTCTGCCAGACGGCTAGTTTTCTTTGTCTTAAGAAATCCTCAAAATCCTCAAGCAGTTCTCCATAACTTCCACGAGCATTTCCAACAAGTTTAAGTTCTAGCTTTTTGGATGTGCCAGAGTTTAAACTTCCTTCAACTAAGCATTGTTTACCAGAGCGGGCAGCACCGTTCATTTGTGCAGATTGTTTTAAATCGGCTATCCACTTCCGGCAAAAGAAAGCTGTGGCATCAGAAATTATGACAGCCATTTTGTAAGCTTCGAGGTTTTTATACCCACCATGTGGAGGGATCAGGTTTGTCTTATGGGTCTTATCTGTCTTATTTGTCATATTAGTTTTATTTTGTTTGGACTATCCACCAATTAAAGGAAACGTCTATATCAAGTGCTCGGTTGAAGCCAACGACCATTTTTCCGTCTTCTTTTGACTTTACATAAAGAACATAATTTTTGGTATCAGAGGTTGGGGTAATATAAACCAAAGAGTCAGCTTTAATAGCGGGGGAGATGATGGCAATTTCTTTTTGCCCTGCAGGCAAAATGCCAGAGCCGGCGGTGGCGTTAGTTTCTATTTGGCCGTTTATTAGACTTGCCGAATTACTTGCAATCGAGGCTCCAGCAATAACAATTTTATCAGAGGCAACTTCTTTAAACTGAGCTGATCCGCTTGCAGTTAAGGTGGCTTGCAAGTTTCCCGCCTCATCTTCTATACGGACAGGGTCGGACCCTGTCCCATCGGCTTTGGGCTTGATGGTTAGGCCGGAGGATTCGACACGGCCGGCAACATAAAGGTTGCCTTCTATATAAACATCGCCATTGGTGTCAATTCTAATTTTGCCAGCCATTATTTCAACTGGCGCCAAAGCCAAAGATTGAATCGAAAGTGGAGCAGAGAGGGTGTTAATGGAATTTATTAGTTGGTTATCTGCTGTTAATTGCGATTGAATTACCATATCAGTGCCTAAAGATAGTGATTGGGATAGGGATAGGGAATTCATTGCTGCGCTTTGAGTGACAAATAAGTTTTGAATATTGGCAGTTTCTATGTTGGCTAGTTTTGCAGACTGACTTGCCGTCTCAATGCTCCAATCTGATGCCTTTTGTAATAGTTCTTGATCAGCTTGTGTGTCTTTCAAAAGATTTTCTATTTGATCTAAAGTTACACCCCTCAGATTAGTGGTGCTGATGTCAAAAATAGTCCCATCTTTCGCCACAATCTGGTCTGCATAAATTTTTTGTGCAATTACCTCATCTGAGCTTACTTTGTTTGCTGTGAGCTCTCCTGATACAGTGGCGTTATTTTCTACTGCCAAATCTTTGCTCTTTAATTCTCCTGAAAGGCTGGCATTGCCTTGCGAGTCGATTGAGGCTACTTCTTGGCCATTCTGATCTTGGATTGAAAGTTTGCCCTGGACAGGGTCGGACCCTGTCGCGCCAAGCTTGATAACAATATCTTTTTCGTTTGCAAGTGGGGAAATCATTGCTGTTTGAATTTGTGGGGAAACAAGGCCAGTTTTAACTAAGAGATTGTCAATTTGTGCTTGGAAGGCAAGGAAGCCGTTGGTTGTAATTTCTTGAGCCTCAATCGCTCCGGCTTTTATTTTTCCAACAATATTTTCAACAAAAGTGGCGATGCGCCTAACTACAGAACCATCAGCTCTTTGAACTTGATAAGTACCTTGTTGATCTTGGGTAATATTTAAATCACCAGAGGAAGTAAGGGAAAGATCTTTGTTTAAATTGATAAGATTGTTTTTTAGCTCTTCGATTTGAGTCTGTTGTTCTTGTATAGCATTGGTTATAAAAGGTATAAAAGATATATAATTGACTCCCAGATAACCATTAGAATCACTTAAAACAAGGTCAGGAAATATTTCTTGTACCTCTTGGGCAATATAACCAAATTGTTTTCCTTTTAATTTTTCATCTTTCCACTCAAACTCAATCGCTTTGAGTTTTGATATTAAAGATAATGAATTTGAATAGTAATTAGTTTCTTTTAAATATTGTATGTTTTTTTTCAGACGAATGTCAGATCTTTGATTAAGAGAACTATATCTTATTCCAGCTGAGTTTATATCCCATGTTGCTAAGCCTCCGCCCCAACCAGTAGGCCAATCTGTATAATATGAAAAAGCTGTTCCAGCTGGTATGATAGCTCTAGTTTGACTTCCTGAGTTAGCTGGTCCTTCAACTGTAAAAGTTGCTAGTCTGTTTATACTCGCATATAATTGGTCTCCAACACCGTATATACCAAATACATTAGCGTTTGTACCACTTCCACCAAATCTTATTCTATTACCAACTCCAAAAGTTGATGCTTGTGAATTATCAAAAGAAGCAATACTCATACCATTACCCCCATTGGATCCTGTAACAGCTGAACCCATACCAACAGAAGAGGTGTGAGTTGCAGATACTCCGCCTCCATCAACTTTTAATTTAGAAGTTGGATTCGTAGTTCCAATCCCGACATTGCCAGTTGAACTATCTATTGTAAACGTGTATCTCGCATTAGTCCTATCGTATATTACAAAATCATTAGGGGCAGTTGCAGCAGCACTATATACTGATTGCAATTCCCAAGTTTGGTTGTTGTTGTTTATTAATTGCAGACCACCGCCAGCATTGCTTACCCCTTTAAGTACAAGCTGAACCCAACCATAAGTTCCGCCTGATCCTTGAATATAAAGTTCTTCTGACGGACTCGCCGTCCCGATGCCGACATTGCCATTGTTATCAATTCTCATTTTTTCAGAACCACGTAATGCAAAAGCTAGCACGTTAGCGGAGGACCAATTGTGATCGATAGTTGCAACAGTAAAACTACTTGAATGGGTAAATTTGAGACCTATGGTCCCATTAGATGAAAGAGCCAAGGCTGGTGATTGTGCGCCTGTACCATTAACATTAAATTGACTTACTATATATTCTGTTCCAGAGGTTCCACTATCCATATTAAAATACCCCGATCTTACGGAAGTGCCCGCTGTTTGACTTACTACTAATCTATAACCCGGATTTGTCGTCCCGATGCCGACGTTGCCGGCTGAATTCCAAACCCCAGAGCCAGGGAAAAATGTATTACCAATAAAGGTATTCCCAACGGGGTTCTCATTCTGAATAAGTGAACCCCAATAGTTTATTTTGCGACCGCCACCATCAGTGTTAATACCAACGATATTAAGTCCAGCAAGAAAAGGCGCGGTGCCGATTACACCATCATTGGTATCGGCAGAATTATTTGTAAATTTCATTGCATTGTTTACTTCAAGTTTGCGTAGTGGACTTATCGTCCCGATGCCGACGTTGCCGCCGTGAACTACATACAAGGTATCATTTCCAAGGGCCACATCGCCAGTGGCATTAGCTATACGGAATGGTCTTAAACTATTCCAGCTACCATATTGATTACCAGAAGCAGTAAGAAGAAAATAGGTATTTGACCCATCATTTCTAAGCATAAAGCCATAGTTGCCAGATATTGCTCTAAATTGGCCGTATCCACTCCCGATAGTTCCAATTGTTTCTCCACTTGCTCTTATATCTCCAGAGACGTCTAATTTCATCCCCGGCGCCGTCGTCCCGATGCCGACTTTCCCATTTTCTCTAATTACCATTTGTTCAACATTGCCTCCAGTCCAAAAGCTTAATTCATTCAAATTGTGGTAGTTAAATTTTATGGCGCCTGCGGCACCGTTTGTTGGTGATCCAAAATTAACAGATTTTTCGCCAGAATTACTACCCATTAATTGAAGAAATACATTACCGTTATTTTCAAAGACTGCCGCATCTGTGAAACATTGGCTGCCGCAATTAGTGTTGGACCATCTGACATGGAATTTTGAAACAGGTGATGTTGTGCCAATACCAATTTTTCCATCAACCCAAACTTCATCTGAGAACCAGGCGTCGTTGTTAGGAAAGTTAACAACCAGTGTTCCAGCTGAACCGTAAATACCTGAATCAGGGAATAGGGCTTGGTCGACTTCGAGTTTACCATTGATCAAGAGATCGTTTGCAGCGGAAAGTCCACGGTTGGTAGCTGAAGTGCCAATTCTATTGTAAGCTGCATTTGCAGCGTTGCCAATTTGGAAAGTTCCAGCTGTAAGTCTTAAACTTCCAGTTGAATCAATGGAAACAGATGGGGTTGTTGTTCCAATTCCTAGCCTGTAATTAGCATTGTCCCAATAGAATTGAGAGTTGTTTTGAGAAAGAACTCCTCCAGTGCCAGCAAAGATTACAGATCCTTGGGTAAAACCAGAGGGAGTTATATTGCCGTAGATATTGGTTCCGTAGATGTTTGCCCATCTTCTTGATGAAGAACCAAGATTGTATGTGTTATCAGCTGATGGGCCGACTGAGCCGGCTATTTCAAGTTTGAAAGTGGATGGGTTGGTAGTTCCAATTCCCACATTACCCTCAACAATCATTCCATTAGTAGGAGCTTGAGCATCAGAGTAGGTCTGGCTTCCAATGGCAACACCTCCAAGAACACCAAGCTTTGTATTTGCATTAACAGATGTTGTACCAATACCAACTCTATCAGTTGAAGTAGTAAGTCTTACAATTGTTCCATCATCAGTCCATCCACCAGCTGATCCTGAAAGGCTACCTATTGCAGTATCAAGTTGTTTAATAGCAGATTGAACATTGGTATTACCTGATATATATGTCATTGAATCATCATATAGACCAACCTTTGATGCACCTGATGTTGTTGAAGTATTGGCAGACAAGGCAGTTCCCGCAATGTATAAATCAGTATTAGCTCTTATATTTCCTGATGAATAAATATCACCACTAACATCAAGCTTATATGCTGGAGCTGTTGTCCCAATTCCCACATTCCCCTCAACAATCATTCCATTTGTTGGTGCAGCACCACTAGTCTCTGTGTATGCAGTTGATCCAATGGCAACAGAACCTAATACATTAAGTTTTCCTTTTGTAGGAACAGTTGTTCCAATACCTACATTTGTTCCATCATCATATATTAGTGATGTTGCAGTAAGGTAGGGGGCAGATGAACTCCATTTTGGTATGTAATTGACAGTACCAGTAATGGCAGATGGAGCTGATGATCCATTACCCTGAAGAATACCTGTTAGTGCAGATGTACCAGCTAAAGCAGAAGCTCCTTTATATATTAATCCTCCTGTTGCTACACCTGAAAGGTCAGCATTTGTCCCACCATATGTTAGTCCCAATGTTCCAAATGTAGGTGCTCCTGTTCCTCCTGAAAGTAGAGGTTGTCCTGAAGTGCCGGCAGTATTGAAGGCATATGCAGTTCCTGTACCATATGCTACTGCTCCTGCTGTTGGAGTAGCATTTGAATTTGTTCCACCTCTTGATATGGCAAGAAGAGCTTCAGAATTCAGTGTTCCATTACCACCTGAGGTATATACAACTCCATCTGTTGTTAAATTGGCTACATTAACAGAAGATCCTGCTATGGTGGTAGTTGCTCCACTTCTTCCTAGTGTCAATCCTGTTTGTATTGTTCCACCAATAGTTAGTGTTCCAGCTGATCTTGTATCGATTGTTCCACCATTGTTAACAAGAATATTTCCAGCAACATCAAGAGTAGCAAGAGGGGCAGTAGTACCAATTCCCACATTTCCTTCAACAATCATCCCATTAGTTGGGGCTCCAGCAGCTTCTGTATATGCTGTTGATCCTATTCCCACACCACCTAAAACTGCTAGTTTATTGGCTGAGTTGGGAATGGTTGTTCCAATACCAACTCTATCAGATGAAGTAGTAAGTCTTACTATGACTCCATCATCAGTCCATCCACTAGCTGATCCTGAAAGGCTACCAATGGCAGTATCTAATTGCTTAATAGCAGATTGAACATTGGTATTACCTGATATATATGTCATTGAATCATCAAAGACACCGATTAGTGAAGCACCTGAGGATGTAGAGCTGTTATCATTTAGCCCTATCCCTCCGATGAACAAGTCGGCACCTGAGGCGATAAATGTATCACCAGATGATTCAACTAGGAATTTTGTTGATTCACTTGGACCTGCGCCAAGTTTTAGAAGATCAACATTAGTTGCTGTTCCGCCATAATATCCGTGGATCAATGCTCCTGATGTTATTTGAGCGTTTTGGATATATAAAGAATCATTTGTTGTACCGCTTGCCAAAATGGATACAGTTCCATTTGAGGAAGGGGAAAGGGTAATATCGCCGGGGATTCCACCTCCGTTTGCTTGAATTGTAATTGCTTCACCTTGGATTCCAAAATTACCGGAAACAGATTTTATCTTTGGTCCTACTTCTGCCAAAACAACCTCGCCACCTGAATTCATAGTTAAAACTGTATTGACAGTAGCAGAACCTGTCGCGTTGATGGGATAGCCTTGAAGTGTTTCAGCATTTAAAGCATAGGCAACGGTAGCAATTTGAATTCTGGGGGTAGCTTCAGGATCAGAACCAACTTTTATTCCTAGCCAGACCTCAGCGTTTTCACTAAATACAGAGGCGTCAATGCCGGAAATGCCAGTACAGGTATAGCCGTCACCCGATTGAGTTCCAAGGAGAATTGAAAAGATTCCGTCTTGGTCAGGGGTGATAGAGCAGGAAACACCAGCAGAATTCCAAAGGACATTGCCACCAGTTGAAGCATCATAAAGTTTAAAGATAATATTTGTGGCAGTAGTAATGGGGGTATTGTATTGGTTTGTCAGACGACCTTGAAAGGAAAGATATCTTTTTGGTGCAACTGGTTGAGTGGGATAGGCAATAGGTGTTTGAGGTTTGGCAAAAAGTTGTTGATAAATTCCGAATCCAAGCCCGGCAGCAAAAATGGTAAGAATGGCAAAGTTAATATAACGACTGATTGCAAGGGAATGATAAGCTTTGTACCACTTAGGTCTGGTATAGAGAAGATGGTAGACTAGCTTCTGTAACTTGGGTTTATCCGCAATATATGCGTTAATTTTCTCTTTCAAGCTCTCATAGGAAGGATAATTACCGAAAACTTTGCGGTTAATACTAGGTTCTGTAAGCTCAGAAATGGATTTTTCTATTGGCTTTAAGTAAGCAGTGTCTTTTAGATATTCTTCAACTGGATTTGTATTTGTTTTACTTTCCTGAACTGCCCAGGTAAAGAATTTCTTTAGTGAAGAAATTTTTCTATCTTTTGTAGCCTCAGGAGCATTTGACAATTCTATGATTAGATATCTTTTTATATCTTTTGATGTTATTTCCTTAACTTCTTTTTTGCCAGTTTTTTCTACCCATCTGGAAAATTGATTAATATCTGCAAGATAATTTTTTCTGGTTAGGGCAGATACTTTTTGTGATTCCAGGTATGAGGAGAATTGGTTTATTGCTTGTGAGAGTGGGGGAATGAAAACAGATCTTGAAATGTTTTTTATTTTTTTAGCGAAGTTAAAAGAGAGCAGCTCGTTTTCAAAGAGAAATTTTGAAAATGTTCTTAAGGTTGAAAGCCGGCGATTGATGGTTTGAATTGAGTTGCCATTTTTGATAAGGAAGTCTCTATACTCCTTGGCTGTTTTTTTGTTAATGAAGGGTAAAGCTTCTTGGAGATTGTTGCAATCAGCTCCAATTGATTTTGCCTGAAATATTAGCCAGGCTGAAAACATGGCAATATCAGATTTGTAGTATCGAAGAGTTTTTTCCGAAACATTACAGGATTTTAAGTACTGCAGAAAAAGTTGTGTTATGCGGTCTATCATGGTTTTTAGATAATTATCATAAATTGAGGCTAGATTATACAAATTATATGCATTATACTATTCTAAAATTATTTATTAATAATTGTCAAGAGCTGATTAAAGCTAAAAAAAGCCCTTAAATAAGCTATAATTTTCACAGTGTCAATAACATTTTTTCCGCATAATATTTTTGCTTACTTAAATATATCTAAATATATTTTTTGCAATTCCGATAGTATTTTAAATAATTTTCAAAAATAAGATAAAATTTATTGCGGAGAAGGGTATAAAAAAAATATAGGTCTTGCGTTGATTTTGCGGTTAATGGATTAATTCGATCATCTTTAATTGCATCTTATGATTTTTAATTTTTTGTTTTTTTGAATATGATTTTAGCCTCAATTTGTCACTTATCAATCTTGTTTGCTAATAAAAAAAAGTGGCAAATAACGCCTGTTTTACGGTATATTGATCTTTGATGCTTTAAACAATTTTTTGTGAGGGAAAAGGAGTTTCCCAGGTGTTGAAAAGGTGTATTTTATATAGTATCTTGAAATAATGATTAGTCAAGATCTAGAGAATCCTGCTTATCTGGACTCAAAAAAGCCGGAAATTTTATTGACAGACAAAGAGGATGAGATAAAAAAACAAAGAGAAGAGCTAAATAGGGAAAAAAGGAAGAGTGTTCTCTTGACTTTGTTTCTTATTATTTTGGTTTTGTTTTTACTTTTAGGGCTTGTTTATTCAGTTTATTTAGTTTCTGAAAGAACAAGAATATCAAGCAAGGCTGAAAGTTCTTCTTTGACACGCAAAATGGAGCTTGCCAATTCTTATCTTTTTGCTTCTCCTCTAAAAGCTAAGGTGGCAAGTGGGGAAAGGATAAGAATAACTATTTTTATTCTTGATTCTCAAGGTTTGGGGGTTGGTGGCAAGATGGTGGTTTTGGGCAAGAGTGACAATCTGGAAGTCGACGAGGTTCAGCCTATTACTGATGATGTTGGCAAGGCAATTTTTGAAGTTTCTTCTTCGGTGGCCGGAGTTTATTCAATTGAGGCCTCAGTTGATGGCAAAGTTTTACCTCAACGAGTAACCGTTACCTTTGAACTTTAGTTTTGCTTTTCTGACAAGGTCCGTCTTTGTCATAAATCAAAGCGGTAAATTGACAAGGACGGACCTTGTCAATCCCTTCAATCTTTGCTGGTAAAGTATAGAAGAATGATGATAGATACAATTTCAATTGCGATAAGAATTGAAAACCAGTGAGAGAAGAATGAAATAAGAAAACCGATTATATTCTTAAAGAATTCAAATGTTTTTGGGACAACTAGATAGGAAAGAGTGTTGCTCTTGGGAGAGTTTTGGCCTTGGAAGGAAGCTGCGGAAAAAAGACGCCATTTTGCCGGTGATTCGCTAGGTAGGTTAAATTCGAAGTCTCCGTTGGCATTTGATGTTGTTTGATACTTTGGGAGATAGTAAGCTGAGGCAGTCTTTATGAGTTTTATTTCTTCAAAAAAATTAAAGAATGTTTTTTGTTTTTCTTTGGCTAGGTAAATTGAAACTTCTGAATTGGGTGTGGTTTTACCGGTTGCTTTTACTTGTTCACCTGAGGCGATTTCTCCTTTTTCAATTATTATAATTGGGGAAAGGATGACAGGGCCGATATTGTATTCGAGATTGCCTACCGGCAGCCTTGGTAGGCAAACTGGCTGTGTTGAGCTCTCTTTATAGTAACCTTGCAGGCAAAGCTCAGGATATAGTTTAAATAATCCTTTTATTTCTGGCAGGGGAATGTTCCTAAACTCGAAATAACCAATCTCGTTTGATGTGGTTAATTCTAAGATGTTTTTTCCCACTAAGGATACTGGTATATCAGGCGGGCCATAACCGAATATCTTTAGATTGATTTGAGGGGCTTTGGTGGCTTCTGGTGTGGGTGTTGGGGATATTTGTGGTTGGGGAGAAATTGTAGGAGTGGGTGTTCCACTGGTTATGGGGGTGGGGGTAGTAGTGGCAGTTGGGGTTGGAGTTTCTCCCTCGACTACTTTGAAAGTGACAGATACAGTAGTATCACTAGTTACCGGAGTTGCTGTTTGAGCTCTGATGGTGTTATTAGGTATTAAAAACAAAATGATTGTAGTTATACTGATCTGACAAAGACGGACCTTGTCAGGTGATAATTGTGGCTTATTCATCTTCGAGTATTAGTTTTTCTATATTTTCCTTAGGATTTTCCTTGCCAGCCTCAACGAATTGCTGGTAGGTTTGAAATTTTTCTAGCGGGATAGGGGAATTTTCAGGCCTTTTAAAGAAATCTAAGACAATTTGCGGTTTTACCCAGTCAGCCTTTTTTGTTCCAAGAAAGTATGAGTAGCTTGAATAGGGCCAAGTGACAATGTCCGTCCTTGTCAATATGCTTGAGGGGTTAAGATGAATATATCGCGAGAGATGAAGAAGGTATGAGTCATTTTTAATAATAACTGCTTTGTATCTTCCTTGGAAAAGGGTTCCTTCGCGCTTGTAGCGACGGTTAAAATAAAGGGCATAGCTGGTAGATAATGCTCTCATTAGCTTTGTCATTCCATCTTTTGAGATCTGCTTTATTAGTAGGTGAAAATGATTGGGCATAAGGCAGTAGGCTATTAGTTCAATTTCTTTGTTTAGATTTTTAAGAGGTCTTGGCCTTAGGGGCCTGTTATCTGGTGCAATTATTTCAATGGGGTGGTAAATTGCTTGGTTATTTTCGGATAAATAATACTTTAGTAGATTTAAGAAAACCTCGTAGTCTTGGTTATCTATAAATATATTTCTCTTTTCAACACCACGGTTGTAGATATGATAGTAGGTATTTTCTGCAAACACTTTTAAGCTGTTTTTTGCGGGCATAGCCTTTTTGACAAGGTCCGTCTTTGTCAAATTCATTATTGATAGAACGAGTAGTTTTGTCAAGGCTAATTTTACTGACAAGGACGGACCTTGTCAGAAGAAGGATTTATTTGGAAGAGGAGGAGTCTTTGAATTTCTCCTTCAGTTTTTCAATTTCATCGATTTCCTTTTCAAGCTTTTCCTCAAGTTCTTTTTGCCTCTTTTGCATCTTCTTGGTAATTAGGATGATAAGAAGTATGGCTATAATAACTGCTAATACGATAGCTACTGTTATTCTCCAAGGGAAAGCCCAAAAAACTTGGCTGGCTGAGAGTATTTGATTTGAGTCTCCATACATTGCCAAAAGCTCAACCTTGTATTTTCCAATCATTAGTCTTTTTCCGAGCTCTGTTTCATAAATTCTTGATCTTTCCGGGAATATATTTCTTTCTTCAAGTGTGTATTCATCAACAACTTTTCCTTGCCAGTCGATGAGAGTAATTTTACCTTTTGGAGTAATGTGGTAGCTTCCGTTGTTGTATATTTCTGTTTTTACTTCAACTGGGCCGTATTCAATAAAATTGGGAACTGAAAGATATTTAACTGCCGCCTCTTCAATTATTGGTCCATTTACTCTGATATTAATTAATCCTACTAGTCTTGAGGTTACTGATTGTTGACCTTCTTTTTGGTTAATAAAGGCTCTGGTGTTTGGCAAAGTTCCAGTAGGTTCAAAATAAACTGCTGCATATCTTCCACCGGCAGCTGCATCTTTGGGGGCGGTGATTGTCAATTGTACCTTAAATGATGCGTTTGCAGGGATGATTGCTTTGTCAGCTTGGATACTAATCCATTTGGCAGCTGAGTATTTAGTTGGAATGGCAGTTTCACCTTCAAGAAGATAGGGTGTGCCGGTGTTGTCAGTAACAATGAAATCAACCACTTTTAGATTGCCAGCAACAGGTATGTCTGCTTGATTAAAGAAGCTGATTGTTGTTTTTTCTGTTGTACCTGGGTCAATATTTATAGTTTGTCGGGCAGGGGAGACGGTTAGGGGTAAGATGGTTTGAGCCTCTGCGCCTTTGACTGACAAAGAAACAAAAAGGCTAATTGCGATGATAGAAATTATTTTGGCAGACTTTTTCATTTATTAGAATGTTGGAACAGCTGTATACTTAACTATATTATAGTAAAATCCTGCGGGTTGTGTACCAGGAATTGATAGTCTGAAACAAAGATAAACCTGACTTGAATCAACAGGACCAGAATTAGTCATCACATAGCTTCTTGTTTCTCCTCCTTCTGTCGTATCTGCAATTTGCTTGGCACAGAATGAGCCCGTACCTGCTGTAGTACTACACGGATCGTTTGAATTGTAAACCCATGCAGCATCTGTTCCACTTAGATTTTGGAGGGAAATGCCCAATCCAGGATAGGTTGAAGCATTTGTCCAATTGTAACCTACTGATTCAGAGCAAGTGGTTGCATTACAAACCGTGTCTCTAATACAAATTCCGCTACCAAAAGTAAATTGTCCTGATGAGGGCACTGTTCCAGTACAAGTGTTACCATCCTTACCCATTTGATCGTTTTCTTCAATATATACTTTGTAACCTGAGACGGCATTAGTAGACACTGTTAGTATTTGACTTGCTTCGAAGAATGTTCCTGTGGTTGATATCTCACCCCAAGGAACAGATGTAGCGGTGGTGGTAACATCGGTTGTTTGTCCGCATCTTGAGGCTCCGCTAGTGTCTCCTGCCACTTGGAAAGAAAGAGTCTCGCGGACAGTGGCTGATACAAAAACTCCCTCAACTGGTGCAACCAAGGCATTTGATTGGTCAATTGTGTTATCGGTGTTGTCGCGAGTTTTGATGTTGATAGAGTAGATATCGGCTACTCCTTGAGTTCTGGCATTGGTTGTTGGAGGAGGAACAACTATACCTTTGCTTGTTGTTCCAATGGTAACAGTAATTACGGTATTGTTTGCTTGACATTCAGATCCGCTTCTGTCGATTCTAATTGTGTGATCGGTGGTGCCATTTCCTGGTGTTATTGTTTCCGTTGCCGACCAATGGGAGTTATTACAAGATCCAGAGGAGGATGTTGATGTTGAGACATGAGTTGAAGTGATGCCATTTAAATCAAATCCCCCAACGGATGTTGTCGCTGCAGCATCAGGAAAACCGTCAGTACTGGTGGTGGAGGTTGTGTCATCATCACTTGGAATTGTAATTAATATATCCCCACCATCTGGAACATTGTTGGTAAGAGTAAATTGGACAGTCAAGATTCCTGATGATGTGGCAATTATTAGATCATTAGCATCTGGTGTTGAGATAAGAGCGGGGCTAATGGTAAATTCATCTCCATTCGTCCCTTCTGTTGTTACAACACCATAGGTTGTGTTATCTCTACATCCAACAAAATTGCTTGGAGCAATACAAATATAATCTCCTACAAAAAGGTTATCAACGTCTTTATCTGGATTTCCTGAGGTGTCAATTGTAATTCTTGATTGGCCAATAGAGCCTGCAGAGTATCCTGCGTAGAATGAAAATCTGGAGTTTGAAAGAGAGGCTGTAACATTGGTAAAGTTTGCAGACTTGACTTTTGTTGGTTTAAAAAGATAGAAAGCAAAAGCAAAAATTGAAACAAAAAAAGCAAAAACAAAAATAATAAACTTTAAAGAAGTTTTCATAATTTCTTAATGGTAATTTATATTACCCCTATTTTTAGGCTAGCATATCCTTTCTGTTTGTCAATAGTTTTTTCCGATAGATTAGGATAATAACCAGAGCAGAAATAATTATTATTGACAAGATTACAAAAGGAACTCCAAAACTAGTAACTGTTTCTTTATAATCTTTTTTATCTCCTTCTATCTGGAATGAAAGAGTTGCTTTATATGGGCCGATTAAGAATTTGGCAGGGATTTGACAGGGAATAAGCCTTTCGTTTTCAATACAAGATATCTTTCTTGATGAAGCACTAATGATGTTTTGCGGAGCTATATTTAGAATATATTTTTTGCCTAGAATTGATTCGATGGTAATTTTGCCAAACGGTTTGAAAAAACCTTCGCCAATATTGGCAATTTGCAATTCATAATTTAAATGTTTGAATGAATCAATAACTTTTGGTGCTTTGAATTCTTTGATTTTTGCCTTTCGGTTTACTAAGCCTTCTTTTGATATAGTTATCAATATGTTTGATCCAATTTCTGCTTGTGATAGGGCAGTTTTGGTGTTTGTGTTAATGAAAGAATTTTCCAAGCTGGTTTTAAATATTAGGGTGAAATAGTAATCTCCATCGGGAGCATTATCCGGTGGATTAATTACAAGACGGATAGTTTTTTGTTCACCTTGACCAAGTGTGAATTTGTCTCCGATTGAAATTTGAGGCTCTTTTATTTTGAACCATTCTTTTAAGTTTAGTGGATCGTATTCTTCTAGACTTCTTTCTATTTTTGCATTGCCAAATTCATCGGCTTGTTCAAATTGATAGATTTGAATTGAGGCCGTGGTTTCATTGCCTGAATTTTGTAGAGTGTAGGCTTGTTCAACCACTTCGCCGGGTTTAATAACGGCCTCAAGTATAGGAGGGGAGATAGACAAGGATACATTTTGAGCTAAGCCCGTATTAGTGTAAAAGTTGATTAATAATAATGAAAGGATTGTGATAACAATTTTCTTTTTCATTGGTTTAAGTATAGCTAGAAATATATAAAAGGTAAAAGGCTATCAGCCATCAGCTATCAGCCATCAGCCAAAGGACACCTTAAGGGTGTACTAGGTTGGCACCTTCTTTCAAAATAGGTTGACACCTGACGAAACGGCTACCAGTCATCAGCTATCATTTGTCAGATGATGGTCGGAGTTGGTCGGAGTTAGTCCCCGCCTGCGGCGGGATTAGTCAAAGTTGGCCCCGCCTGCGGCGGGGTTGGTCGGAGTTAGTCTAAGTTAGTCAGAGCTGGAAGATAATAGTAAGTAGAAAGCAGTAAGTAGTAAGGGTAAAAAAGAATTAAGATTCACGATTTAAGAATTAAGAATAAAATAATTCAAAAATTAAAATTCAAAAGTCAAAATTGCAAGTTAAAAGTCAAAGGTTTAATTGCATAATTAAATAATTTTAAATTTTGAATTGTACTTTTGAGTTTTGCCTTTTGACTTTTGAGTTAATCAGTTAGGTGCCAACCTAGTACACCCTTAAGGTGTCCTTTGGCTGATGGCTGATAGCTGATGGCTGATAGCCTTTTACCCTTTATCTCTTGCCTTTTACCTATTTATTTAGAGTGATGGTATTGCAGTGAATTTAATGATCGTGTTATAAGTTCCGGCTGCCTGTGTTCCTAGAATGTTAACTTTGTAAGTGATAACAGCTTGGCTTTCCCACGGCCAGGTGTTATTTGGATAATTCCAGGTTACTTGATTTTTAGCCATAATAATTGCCGGTTCTTCGCCAAGAGAAGCGTCAGCAAAAGGTCTGAAATAGTTTGAGTTTATAAAATCAACAGGTACATCATCTCCTGACATATTAAATCCAAATCCATCGGTTGAATTTAGTGTCCAAAGTCCGGCAGAGGTTCGGGTACAGCTTCCGCTATCGCAGGTTACATTTTTAATGGTCGAACCTCCTCCAACAGTCTGAAGTGGATGCATTTCCTGCGCTTTGACAGTATAACCGCCTGCACCCCCTGCCTTTACTGTTAAAGTTGCTGTTCTTGTTACAGGTGTATTTGGTGTTAATTCACCAAAATTAACAGATATATTTGAGATGGAGAAAGAAAAGGGAATTATTGTGCTTATGTATTGGAAGCCTGATCTAACTCTATAATTAGCCGAACTAAAAAGGCCGGGAGCAGTTTGACCAAGGGTGCCTCGTGTCCAGAAATTAGTTGATTTAGGCACTCCTGCACCTGCGTTGAATCCTGGAAGTTGAATTTGATAGTTTGGTGATGTTACTTTGGCTTGTGAGAAGACTTTTTTTGGCAGTATAAATGAAGCAATGGTTGCAAATATGAATGTGGTAATTAAAAGTTTTCTGTCCATATTTTACGGAAGTTTATATATTGAACTATTTTGATATCTTTCTCTCAAGTGTTTGCGCACTTTTTAACAAGTTTGAAAGTTGGTTTGAAATTTCAGTTAATTTTTGTTGACTTCCTTTTGTTAAGTTTTCTCTTCTTGAGATTTTTTCCAAGTTTTCCCAGATTTTAATAAGTTGATTTCGAAATTCTCCAAATGCCCATTCCCGAACAGCTTTTTCTTGAGAGACAACTTCCGAGGCTAAAATCTTTTCTTCTTTTTTAAGTATTTCTATTTCAGTTTCTTTTTCCTGAAGTTTTAAATATTGGTTGCCAAAGATTAAGGCTAGAGGGGAAATTAAAAATATCGATCCAAGTTGAATTGCTTCAAGCCAGAAGCCTTTTTGGGGGGTAAGAAGGAAAAAAACAGTTGATATGGTAGCAAGTAGTAAGGCTGAAAATGGCTCGAAAAGGAGAGTAACTCCAAAGAGTAGAAAGTGAATTAGGAAAAATGCCGGTGAGAAGAGATCACCGGTTGAAAATATTATTGTGTAAACAGCAAGGGTGATAAGCAAAAAATCAATAATTGTCTTGTTGTTTCTTATAAACTTTATTTTGCGCGAGAGAAAATGGGAGGCTATATAGCAGGCAATAAGAAAGGCAATGACTTGGAGTGTAAATTGGGGTATGCCCTTACCCAAGATAAAAGAAATACTTACAGCCAGGAGTATAAGCAGTGTTTGAATTATTCTTCTTTCGGTGTTTTCGGACATTGTCTTAGTTTATAACATTTTTCTTCTTTTCTGCAAAGTGTTTAAAGTGTTTACCTGAAAGTGTTTACCTGACAAGGTCCGTCCTTGTCAAAAATCGAGTTGGTAAATTGACAGAGACGGACCTTGTCAGTAGTTTTGGTGTTGTTTTTTTAAGGTATTTGTTGTGGTAAAATTTACTCTTATGAAATACGATCACCAAAAGATAGAACAAAAGTGGCAGAAAAAGTGGCTTGATGAAAAAATTTACAGTCCTGACATCAAGAATGCCAAAAATCCTTTTTATAATCTTTGGATGTATCCATATCCTTCAGCTGAGGGTCTTCATGCAGGTCATGCATTTGCTTCAACAGGTTCTGATATCTACGGCCGTTTTATGAGAATGCATGGCAAGGATGTTTTTCAGCCTATTGGTTATGATTCTTTTGGAATTCATAGTGAGAATTATGCTTTAAAGATTGGTGAGCATCCCAAAAAGATGCTTGATAGAACCACTAAACACTACGAATTTCAGCTCAAAAAACTTGGTCATGGTTATGATTGGACAAAGACGGTTACGGTTTCTGAACCCAACTATTATCGCTTTACCCAGTGGTTATTCTTGCAGCTTTTTAAGGCAGGACTTGCTTATCAAAAAGAGGCCGAAGTTAATTTTTGTCCTTCCTGTAAAACTGTAATTGCCGATGAACAGGTTATAGGTGGTCTTTGCGAGCGTTGTGACAGCCAAGTTGAGAAGAAAAGTTTGAAGCAATGGTTTTTTAGGATTACAGATTATGCAGACCGCTTACTTGAAGGTCATAAAAAGATAGACTGGAGTGAGAGGGTTATAGTTGCCCAGAGAAACTGGATTGGCAAAAAAGAGGGAGCAAGAATAAAATTTGCCCTTGAAAATCATAATTTTGAGCTTGAAGTTTTTACAACTCGGCCTGATACTTTATATGGAACTACTTTTATAGTTGTTTCTCCATCTTTTGTTAAGAAAAATTTGTTGGAATTTGTGGACTCACAAAGGCTTGATGAGGTTAAGAATTATATTTCTGAGGCTGAAAAAAAGCGGGGGGAAGAGGGAAAAGACAAAACAGGTGTTTTCCTTGGTCTTCTGGCTAAAAATCCGGCAAGTGGGGCTTCTTTACCTGTTTTTGTAGCTGATTATGTTTTAGATGATTATGGAACAGGGGTGGTAATGGGTGTGCCGGCACATGATCAAAGAGATTGGGAGTTTGCCAGTAAATACCATTTACAGATTGTTCCTGTTATTTCTTCAAATAACGATTATTCAAAGTCAGCTTATGACGGGGAGGGGGAGATTATTAATTCTGGCAATTGGAATGGCAAGAAATATCCTGATGACATAGAGTTTATTTTGTCTGATTTGGAAAAGAATGGTTGGGGGAAAAGGGAAGTTAATTATCACCTTCGTGATTGGCTGATTTCGCGTCAGCGCTATTGGGGGCCTCCAATTCCTTTGGTTTATTGTCAGTCTTGTGCCGAAAAAGGCCTCTCCTACTTTAAAGATTCAATCTTTAAAGGTGATGCAAAAGTTATCAGAAAAGATCAGTCTGATTGGGATCCAGCTGGCTGGTGGCCTGTTGACGAGAAGGATCTACCTGTTCTTCTTCCTGAACTTTCTGATTGGAAACCTGAAGGATCTGGCAAGGGGCCTTTGGCAAACCATCCGGAGTTTTACAAGACAAAGTGTCCCCATTGTGGTGGTGATGCTATTCGCGAAACTGATGTTTCTGATACCTTTTTGGATAGTTCTTGGTACTTCCTGCGTTATCCTTCAGTTGGAATAGATGACAAGCCGTTTGATCCTGAGATTACTGAAAAATGGCTTCCTGTTGATCTTTATTTTGGTGGGGCGGAGCATTCAGTTTTGCATTTGATGTATGCAAGGTTTATTACTATGGTTCTTTATGATTTGGGCTTGGTCTCTTTTGACGAGCCCTTTCCTCGCTTTTTTGCTCATGGATTGATGATTAAAGATGGGGCAAAAATGAGCAAGTCTCGTGGCAATGTGGTTAACCCCGACAGTTACATTGAAAAATATGGCGCTGATACACTGAGACTTTACTTGATGTTTATGGGGCCGATGGATGGATATCCTGATTTTCGTGACGAGGGAATTGAGGGCATGAGAAGATTTGTTGAGAGACTTTGGAAGCTGTTTGAGAGTGGTAGTGTTGAATTGGGAGAAAAAGAGGCTAGGGAGATTAAGATTAAAATGAATCAGACTATAAAGAAAGTAACTGAGGATATAGAGTCTTTTAGATACAATACTGCTATAGCTCAGATTATGATTTTTGTTAACTCTCTTGAGAACTTTAAGGGAGCCTCCTTTAAAGGTGGGGATGATAAGGTTTGGGATGAGGCGATAAAGAATCTGGTTTTGATGCTTGCTCCTTTTGCACCTCACTTGGCAGAGGAGGTTTGGCAGATGAGATTTGCAAAGGGAGAAGAATTCAAGAGTGTTCATTTTGAACCTTGGCCAAAATATAACCCAGCTTTGGTGGTTGAAGAGACCGTTAAAATTCCTGTTCAGGTTAATGGAAAGTTAAGAGGTATCGTTGAACTTCCTTTTGAGCAGGCGAAAGATGAAGACAAAGTAGTTGAGATGGCAAAATCAGACGAGAAAATCTCCAAATGGCTTGGCAGTGGCAAAATTAAGAAGACGATATTTGTTCCTGCCAAGCTTTTGAACTTTGTTACTATTTGAGTTTTCTAGTTTTCTTTTGGAACAAAATCTTTTTTGAGTTTTTAATTTCTTCTTGATATTATTTTTTTAATGCCTGAAAGCCTTGAGATTATTGATTTTGGCAATGAAAAAGAGGGTAGAGGCTTTGATTTAGATAAATTTTTTAATAGCAATCGATCTTTGATTATTTTTGTTCTTCTTGGGCTTATTTTTGCTGGCATTGGCGCTTTCTTTTTAGGAACAAGAGGCTATTCAAGTTCAAAGGTTGAAGTTTTAGAAAGCCCTGTTGAACAAAAACAAAAAGAATTGGTGGTTGAGGTTGCTGGTGCGGTTGAGAAGCCTGGTGTTTATAAGTTGGAAACTGGAGCAAGGGTTGAAGACGCGCTGATTTTAGCTGGTGGTCTTTCAGCTGATGCTGACAGAGATTGGGTGGAGAAGATGCTAAATCGGGCGGCAAAATTAACTGATGGACAAAAGATTTTTATTCCAGATAAGCAATCAAATAGCCTGAGTGCTAATAAAAATGGAGGGTATCAAAATATATCAAGCGTTTTGGGTGATAAAAATGGGGGTTTGATAAATATTAACACTGCAAGTGCCAAAGAGCTTGATTCTTTGCCAGGAATTGGCCAAGTTTACGCCCAAAAGATTATTGAACAAAGGCCTTACTCAAATTTGGAAGAATTAGTATCCAAGAAGGTTATACCCCAATCAACTTACGAAAAAATAAAGGATAAGATAACGGTGTGGTAGCGGAGTAAAAGGATGTCAGCTATCGGCTGTCGGCTGTCAGACATTAGCTATCAGTATCAGGCATCAGCCATCGGTCATCAGCTACCGGTCATCAGCCATCGGTCATCAGCTACCGGTCATCAGCCATCGGTCATCAGCTTGTCTATTGTTCCAGGTGTTAAGCTGGTACATATTGAAGGTGTCCAGTTAAGGTGTCCAGTTACATCAACCATCGATCATTGATCATTGACCATTACCTCAATTTCTCTTTACACTTAAATTGTATGTCCAAGATGGTTTTGTGGGTTTTGTTGATTGTTTTGATTGTTTTTCGAGCTTACCAACTTCGACCTAATTTTATTGATGGATCTAGAATAAGAATTAATCAAGAAAGAATAAAAAGCGAGCCTTTGGTTTTTGAAAAGAGCCAGCAAATAAAAATTCTAGGGCTTAAAGCCTATTTGCCGTCTTTTCCTTCTGCCAATTATGGAGATATTGTCACACTTGAGGGGAGGGTAAATCTTAAAAAGAAGACTCTTGAGGATACCAAACTAATTGAAATTAAAAAAGGTGGCTTTTTGTTTGGGATAAGAGAGAAAATTTTAAACTTTTATCAGTCGGTTTTGCCGGAGCCGCATTCTTCTTTGGTTGCCGGAATGGTTTTGGGGTCAAAATCATCTCTTCCTTCTTGGTTTTGGGATGAACTTAAAAAAACTGGCACTGCTCATGTAGTTGTTGCCTCCGGTATGAATGTTACCTTAGTTGCTGGTTTTTTGATCTCTTTTTTGATTCTTTTTGTTAGAAGGCCTGTTGCCTTGATTATCTCGCTTGTTTTTATCTGGTTTTATGCATTTTTATCTGGTTTTGATGCTCCAATTATTCGCGCTTGTCTTATGGCAACTATTAGTTTTTCTGCGGTAATTTTTGGTCGGATGAGTTTTGCCCTGAAGGCTTTGTTTTATACTTTCTTTATAATGCTTGTTTTTAATCCCTATTATATTTTTGATGTTGGCTTTATTCTTTCTTTTGCTGCTACACTATCTTTGATTTTGTTTGGGAGGAAGATTGATAATAAGTTAAAGTTTATACCCAAATTTTTAAGAGAAGGTTTTTCAACCTCACTCTCGGCTCAAATTTTGGTAGCGCCGATACTTTATTTTACATTTGGATACTTTTCGATATGGTCTCCAATTATCAATGGTCTAGTGTTGTGGGTTGTACCTTATATTACCGTTTTGGGTATGATTTCCTCTGTTTTTGTATTTTTATCTCCTTTATTGGCAAGAATATTGCTTCTTTTGACTTATCCTTTGACTTATTTTTTTATTAGTGTAGTTTCTTTATTTGCCCGCTTATGAGTAAGACAAGGTTTTTTCTTTTCTGTCTTTTTCTTGTTGCCTCTTTAGTTTGGCTTTTGGTTTTTTCGCTTCCTGATAATTATTTTCATCTGGTGGCTTGCGATGTGGGGCAGGGGGATGGAATTCTTGCTTATTATAAAGATACTCAGGTTTTGATTGATGGCGGGCCGACAAGTAAGATTTTGGATTGTCTTTCTTCTCATATGCCGTTTTGGGACAGGAAAATTGAGCTTGTGGTTTTGACCCATCCTGAAAAAGATCACTATGGAGGGCTTTTGGAAGTTTTTAGGAGGTATAAAGTAGATTCATTTTTGGTTTCCTCGCTTGATTCTAGCAGTCAAGAATATCAATTGCTAAAAAATCAGGTGGGGAGTGGGGGTGTAAAGGTTATATTTCCGGATGAAGGCAAATTTATCAGGTTGGGTATGATGCATTTTGTTATACTTCACCCTTCAAATCAGTTTTTGGCCGACAATACGCTTGTCAAAGAAAAGGAAAATGATAATCAAAATATATCAGTGCTTGGGGCAAGAACTACCAAAATACAGGCAAATGAGTTCTCGATTAACCTTATTCTTAGTTTTGGTGAATTTGACGCCTGGCTTTCTGGAGACACCACTCCTGCAATTTCCGATGAGGTTAAGACTAGTCTTGAAACAGCCTTGCCAACGCTTGAAGATGGTTTAGTCGAATATATCAAAGTGCCTCATCACGGCAGTAAAAATGGATTAACGCAAGATTTGCTGGAATTATTGAAGCCTAAAGTGGCTGTAATATCAGTAGGCAAGAATTCTTATGGACATCCAAACCCTGAAATTTTAAATATGCTTTCTTCCTTTGGAGTTTCAGTTTTTAGAACTGACCAGATGGGTGATGTAGAAGTCATTTCAGATGGTAAGGAGTGGAAAATTAAGAGATGAAATAATTTCTAGAGAGGTTATAATTGATGTATGTTAGATGATAGACTGAAAGATATTTTAGTTTCTCTTCTTGGACTTGAAAGGGACGATCTTTCTGTCGAGATTCCTGAAAATCAGAATTTTGGTGATTATACAACCAATATTGCCATGAGGGCATTTGGCGACAAGAATCTATTTTCAAGATTGCCAAAGGAAATAGAAAAAGGCAAAAGCCCTCAGGATTTAGCCTTATCTATAGCTTCTTTTCTTGAAAAAAGTAAAGATCTGATGCAGTTTGTTGGTAAAATTGAGGTAAAAAGGCCGGGTTTTATAAACTTTTGGCTTAAAGAAGATACTCTAATTTATAATTTGAGATATTTGGATACATATAAAAACAAGAATATTGGTAGGGGAAAGACTGTTGTAATTGATTATTCTTCTCCCAATATCGCCAAGAATTTTTCAATTGGCCATTTGCGTTCTACCATAATTGGTCAGGCTCTTTACAATCTTTATTCATTTTTAGGTTATAGAGTAATTGGTGACAACCACTTGGGTGATTGGGGTTCTCAGTTTGGCGCTTTAATTTGCGAGATTATCAATTCAAATGTTAGCTTGGATAGTTTGACGGTTGAGAAACTTGAGGAGATGTATGTTGAGTTTAATCGCAAAGCAAAAGAAGATCCCAAATTGCAAGATCAGGCTCGTTTTTGGTTTAAAAAACTTGAGGATGGTGATCCCAAGGCAAGAAAAATTTGGCAGACTTGTCGGAAAATCTCTTTAGAAGAATTTGAACGGATTTACAAACTTCTTGGTGTTTCTTTTGATTTTGTTCTGGGGGAGAGCTACTACGAGGATGAAATGAAGGCGCTTCTTAAAGATAAAAAACTTATTGAGAATCTTGAGGAAGGGGAAGCTGGGGCAAAAATAATTAGACTTGATGAGTTTGGAATAAAAACGCCTTTGATGGTTTTAAAAAGTGATGGGGCGACTACCTATGCCACTCGCGATTTGGCTTGTCTTCGCTTTAGGATGCGGAGATTTTCTGCCGATATTGTTATTTATGAGGTGGGTCAGGAGCAGACGCTTCATTTTAAGCAGGTTTTTGCTGCTAGCCGCAAGCTTGGAATTGTTCCTGAAGATGTTATCCTTTATCACACTCAACATGGTCTTTATTTGGACCAATCAGGACATAAATTTTCAACTCGCAAGGGTGGGGTGGTAAATTTGGAAGATGTTTTAAAAGAGGCAATAAAAAAAGCCAAAGAGATTATTACAAATTCTGCTACTTCTAGAAATTTATCTAGTGACAAGATAGAGGAAGTATCAGAGAAGGTAGGTATTGGAGCAATTAAGTATTTTGATTTAAAGCATTCGGTTAAAAGTGATATTGTTTTTGATTGGAATAAGATCTTGTCTCTTGAAGGCAATTCTGGTCCTTATTTACAATACACATTTGCTCGCACTTTTAGTGTTTTGAAAAAGGCGGGTAGTTTTAAATTTGATTTTAAGAGTGCTTTTGAAGTTAATGAGGATGAGAAGTCTCTTTTGCGGTTTATTTTCCATTTTGAAGAGGTGATAAAAAAGGCTGCTTTTGAATTTTCCCCAAATCTTCTTTGTGACTTTCTTTTTGAACTTTGCCAGAAGTTTAACAGCTTTTATGATAAGTATCCGATTTTGAAAGAAGAAGACTTGAAAAAAAGACAGCTACGTTTAAAATTGACTGAGGCAGTTTCTTTGGTTTTAAAGAAAGGACTTGGAATCTTGGGTATAGAGGCGGTTGAAAAAATGTGATTTTTCTTAGGCTGTTGTTAGGCCGCTTGACAAGGTCCGTCCTTGTCAGTTTCTCGCCTTGGTTTTTGACAAAGACGGACCTTGTCAGTAGATATGAAGTATAAAAAGGAAATTTTAAAGAATAATTTGAGGGTAATCTTGGCACCGATGCCGGCTTTGGAATCGGCTGTGGTTACTATTTGGGTTAAGACTGGCTCAAGGTTTGAAAGCGATAGAGTAGCAGGAATCAGCCACTTCTTGGAGCATATGGTTTTTAAAGGATCAAAGAGGCGCCCTTCTGCAAAGGCTGTTTCTGAAGAAATTGACTCTATTGGCGCTCAAACCAATGCGGGGACATCAAAGGAGTGGACAAACTTTTACATTCGTGCTCGTTCTGACATACTTGAGAAGGCGTTTGATATATTGTCAGACATTGTCTTAAACCCGCTTCTTAAAGAAGAAGAAATAGAAAAAGAGAAAGGTGTGATTTTAGAGGAGATTGCTATGTATGAAGATACTCCCATGATTAAGATTTATGATGTTTTTGACAACTTGGTTTTTAAGGGGTCTTCACTTGCTCGCGATATTGCAGGCACTAAAGAAACAGTAAGCAAGATGAAGCGCGAGGATTTCATCAATTACAGAAACAAACATTATTATCCTGAAAATATGCTTTTGACAATTGCGGGAGGTTTTTATGAGAAAGAAATGTTAAAACTTGCAAATAAGTATTTTGGTAGTCTTGAAGCCTCTCGAAAGAAGCCTGATTTTATTTGTGAATCGTTAACTCAAGGACAACCTGAGGTATTGATTAAAAAGAAAAAGACTGATCAGACACATTTAGTCATTGGCTTTAAAGGAGAAAAATATGGTTGGGAAGGGCGATATGCTGAAGCTTTGCTTTCAACAATTCTTGGTGGGGGAATGAGCTCAAGGATGTTCATTGAAGTTAGAGAGAAAAGAGGACTTGCTTATTCTGTTAGAACGTCATCTGATCACGCTTTTGATATGGGAAGCTTCCTTACTTATGCAGGAGTGAGGGTTGATAAGGTTAATGAGGCTGCCAAAGTTATTCTTGATCAGTATTATGGCTTGAGAGACAAGAGATACAAAATTTCTGCCAAGGAATTTGCAAAAGCAAAGGAGTATTTAAAAGGAAATCTCGCACTTTCTCTTGAATCAACCTCGACGGTGAGCGAATTTTTTGCTCTTGAAGAGCTTTATCTTGGCAAGCCAAGGACATTGCAGGAAGTTTTTGAAGCGATAGACAAGGTGAGTGTCAGTGATGTTTATGATGTGGCAAAAAAGATTTTTCAGGAGAATCGTTTAAATATTGCTTTAATTGGACCGCAGGATAAAATCGAAGTTGGGATTTAAGAATTATGAATTAAGGGGTATGGGAAGGCGAAGATGGTAGAAAGTAGAATGTAGAAAGTAGTGAGGGAAAATGAATTATGAATTCTAAATTTTGAATTATTTACCCATAAATTTATACTCCTTGATTCATAAATTCTAATTCCAATTCGTTTCCCCCTTGTTATTTGTTACTATTTTATATTGAGGTAGTATAAATTCGCGTTTTGAGAGTCGGCGCCAAGATTAGTTAAAATCAGAATTCTGTCGTTACTTAAAGTAGGAAAGGCAAAAGGAGCAAAATAGCTTCCAGAATAGACTTCTTGTCTGTTTGTGCCATCATAATCCATGATGATTATCTTTCCTTCTTTTGCCCAAATCAAATGTCTTGATGTCGCAAACCAAACTATTTTTTGTTTTACTTCTTTATCTTTAGGAACATTTTGATCTATTTGCAGATCTGGTTCTTCAGCTGCTATCCAAAAATTTCGATCTTCTTTGATATCATAAACATAAGTTTTACCTTTTCTGATATCTCTTTCTTGCTTTTGAGTCGAAGCTCCTGGTATGGGTTTAATGATTTCATCGGGAATTTTGTAATCGACAGTGGCGGTGTATAGAACTTTTGTTTCATCAGGAGAAAAAGTAATGTTTTCTGCATAATTTTGAAGTATTTCAGCAATTTTATCAGGCGTACTTTTAATCTTTGATTTTAATATCTTTTCTTCTTCCTTTTGCCAATCTTCAATTAATAGGTCGGCTTTGTTGGCGATATTTACTCTTTTGTCTTGGGGGGTAAAGTTGCTAACATCAAGTAAGAATTTTCCCCTTGGGGTCAAAAGCAAGATCTGTCTGCTGTCAGGTGACCATATCCAGTCTGAATCCTTTAGATCACCATCTGTTATTCTTCTTGGGTCTCTGGAAAAGCCAAGCGGGAGATTAATATTCTCTAATACCCAAAGACCTTCTTTGTCTTGAGCAATGTTTTCTTGAGTTGGGGGTACGATAAATGCAATTTTTGTTGAGTCGGGAGATGCTTGAGGGTTAATACAGGAGTTAAAAGTTACGGCTGAAAGGGAAGGGGCAATTTTAAAAAGATGAGCATCTACTTCTGTTACCTCTTCTTTTTTTATAGTTAATCTTTTGTTCCAACTTGAATATCCTTCTTTCTTGACAGTGATATCGTATGTATCAGGTGCGAGATTAAAATTTGCGTTTGTGGCTCCTTTTAGCTCTTGGTTGATAAAAATCTGAGCTCCTTCTGGGTTTGATTTAACAACAAGGAGTCCGTTTGGGGTCAATTTCAAATTTTTGTTATCAAATCGATAACCGCGAGCGTAAAGCGATAAGAGGTAGCTAAAAACTCCAACTATTGTTATAGTTGTAATAAGAATGACAACCCTTAACTTAACCATTGTGAACTTATTATATTATTTTTAGGTTTCAAAAGCCAATGTATTATAAGCAATTTTAATTTGCCCTTGACCATTTTACTTTAATGTTTGATAATTTATTTGTGATTTTGACTTTTGAATTTTAACTTTTAACTTTTGACTTTTGACTTGAATATTATGTCTAAAATGGAACAAACAGTAGTCTTAATTAAGCCGGATGCTCTTCAGCGCGGCTTAACGGGGGAAATTATTCATCGCTTTGATAGAAAAGGTTTAAAGCTTGTTGGAATTAAGATGCTTAAACTTACAGATGAGATAATTGACGAGTGGTACGCTCACCATAAAGACAAGTCCTTTTTTCCAACCTTAAAGAATTTTATGGAGTGGACTCCAATTGTGGCTATGGTTTGGGAGGGCTTAGATGCTATAGCAACGGTAAGAAAGATTGTTGGTACAACCAAGGGTAGGGAAGCTGAGGCAGGTTCAATCAGGGGTGATTTTGGTATGAGTGGAAGCCAGAATCTTATTCATGCTTCAGATTCAGCTGAGGCGGCCCAGAAGGAAAAAACACTAATATTCTCAGACGATGAGATTTTTGATTACATCAGCGCTTCAGAGTGCCTTATTTATTCAAGAGATGAAGTAGAGGAATAGTTTTGGACAGGGTCGGACCCTGTTCAATAATGCTTTCTACTTTCCACTATTTGTTGTTATAATCTTAATTATGTCGAGAACTCTTTATGTGGTTGCGACCCCAATTGGTAATCTTGAAGATATCACTTTGAGGGCTTTAAGGGTATTAAAGGAGGTGGATCTGATTTTAGCCGAAGATACCCGGGTAGCCTCAAAGATTTTGAATCATTACGATATAAAAAAGAATATTTTGAGCTACCATCAGCATAGCAGCCAAGAAAGGAAACTTGAGATATTAAAACTATTACTAGAAGGTAAAGATTTGGCTTTGGTGACAGACGCTGGAACTCCTGGAATTTCTGATCCGGGGGGCGAGCTTATTGATTTTTTGTTATCAAATTACCCATTAAACACAGAATCTTTGAAGATTGTGCCGGTGCCGGGTCCTTCTGCTTTAACATCAGCCCTTTCTGTTTGCGGATTTCGAGCTGATAAATTTGTATTTTTGGGTTTTTTGCCCAAAAAGGGTAGAGAAAAACTTATTAAATGGCTTTCTGAAGGAGGTTTTACCTTTGCTTTTTATGAGTCACCAAATCGGATTTTGAAGACTCTTACTTGGTTGCTTGAGGTTTTTGATGGTGGTAGAAGAGTTTTTGTTGGTAGGGAATTAACTAAAGTTTATGAAAGCATTTATCGCGGAGATCTCAAGTCAGTTATTGAAAAAATTAAGGCTGTTCCTCATTTGAAGGGGGAAATTGTGGTTGTGGTTGAGGGAAAGTGATCGTTTTTGATAGAATGTAAATTCAAGCCGGTGTAGCTCAAAGGATAGAGCAGTCCCGTCCTAAGGGAAAGGTTGAGGGTTCAACTCCCCCCACCGGCACCAAACTGGAAGAATTACCTAGATGTGGGGAATAAGATAAATAGGCTCCAAGAATAAGATTAAAATCCAAATCTTAATCTCTAAAAGTTAATTCAAAGCTAAAAGTTATTACTTATAGTATACGATCCTGCGGTTAGTTAGATATACAAAAGTACCAACTTTGACTAATTTCGACTAACTCCGACTAACCCCGCCGTAGGCTGGGACTAACTCTGACCAACTCCGACCAGCTCTGACCGATAACTGATCTCTGATATCTGATATCTGATGACTGATGACTGATAGCTGATGTCCGATGTCCGATGTCTTTTTACCATTTTCTTCTTGTAGTTGTCTTCTTTTTTTTCTACAATGTTTGTTAGTTTTCTTTAGTTGATTTATATCAAAATACTTATTTTTTATATCAAAATATATGATAGAAATTAGAAAGAAGATTGCAATCGATTTGGGGACGGCAAACACACTAGTCTGGCTTGCAGGGGAGGGAATAGTTGCCAATGAACCTACAGTAGTTGCTGTTTCAGCTGAAGATAATCAAGTTGTGGCTGTTGGGGAAGAGGCAAAGAAGATGCTGGGGCGGACTCCTGAAAGCTTGATTGCTTCTCGACCAATGCGAGATGGTGTGATTGCTGACTATCAGATTACGGAGGCAATGCTTCGTTATTTTATTCAGAAGGTTAGCGGCAGATTTCTTTTTTTCAAGCCCGATGTGATGGTTTGTGTGCCTGCCGGCTGTACTCAAGTTGAAAGACGAGCCGCTCTTGACGCTACTCTTTCAGCTGGTGCAGCTCATGCTTTTTTGATTGATGAGCCTTTGGCTGCTGCAATTGGGGCTGGAATTCCGGTTTCTGCCCCCTCGGGTCATATGATTGTTGATATAGGCGGAGGGGCGACGGAGGCGGCAGTGATTTCGCTTGGTGGGGTTGTGGTTAGCAAGAGCGTGCGTGTTGCTGGTAACAAAATTGATGAGGCAATTCAAGATTATCTTAGAAAAAAATACAATCTGATAATTGGAGACCAAACGGCAGAAGACATAAAAATTAAAATTGGTTCGGCTACTAAAGATGTGAAGGAAGAAAAACTTGAGGTTTCCGGCCGCGACCTTGTTTTTGGCTTGCCAAGGAGTGTGGTTTTATCTTCCAAAGAGATTTGCGATGCGATAAGAGGGCCTGTTAACCAAATTGTTGGTGCTGTTAAGGCCGTGCTTGAAGATACACCTCCTGAGTTAGCAGCTGACATTATAGACAAAGGTATAATTATGAGTGGGGGAAGCAGCCTTCTCAAGAATTTGGACAAGTATTTAACTATGGAAACTGGTGTTCCGGCTCATGTAGCTGATGATCCCAAGCTTTGTGTAGTTAAAGGGACTGGTTTGGTGCTTGAAAATATTGAACTTTGGAAAAGAAGTGTAACAACCAAAAGGTAAGGCTAATTTATCTTTATAATAAAATTTATAGGTTCTTTAAAAGGTTACTTTTTAGGTTTCTATATAAGACAAAGCGGTAATTTTTGCGTTAAAAAAACGCTTTGTAGTATAGGAACGGAAATGAGGAATAAAGAGATATAGTAGTCAATATCATTTTAATAATTTTTTGCGGATACATTGAGGATAAGTGTTTAAAAATGAAGCCTGAATTTTGAGAAATTTTTTTGTTCATAATTTTAGTTTTTTTACGAGATAAGATTTAGGTATATTACCTATAGTAATTTAAGCATTTTGACTAGGGTGGCAAAAAGTGATTTCGCAGATAATCTTTAAGACTATTAAGCAAAAATTGTTAGGGGAATTTATAAAAATTGTAAAATTTACCTATAGTTTGAGATTAAAATGTTGTTTTTAATGCTAAAAAAGTTTTTGGGTGAGTTTGAGCCGCTAAAAAATGAAGAAAATTTGAAAATTTATGATAGAAAAAGACCAAAAACAGGCCAAAATATTAGATATAGCCTTAGATAGCATTTCAAGGAATAGAGTGCTAAGAGAGGTTAGGGTTAAATTGGCTCTTTTTGAGGCTAAATCGCCTATTTTCAAGCCTTTTTATATAGTTACTCCTAACCCAGAGATAGTTCTTGAGGCTCAGAAAGATAGGGAATTGGCTTTGATTTTAAATTCTGCTGATTTTGCTATTCCTGATGGTATTGGTCTTGCTCAATCTAACCTCTTTCTCTCTTTGCCTAATTATTCTTTTTTGCCACTTAGGTTTTTGGCTTTGATTTTTGGATGGCTTAAAGTTTTCTTTTTGACATTGTTTAGTAAGGATAAGCTTTTTTCTGGTTTGAATGTAATAAAGGGTCGGCGGCTTTTTGAGGATTTAATTTTCTTGGCAAATAAGAAGAAATTTAGAGTTGTTTTAATTGGCGATGATAAGCAAAGCGCTCAAAAAGCAGCTGGCGCTTTGAAAGGTAATTATAAAAAGGTTAATATTTTTGCTTTTAGCGGGCCGCGTCTTGACAGGGAAGGCAAGCCTTTTGATGATAAGGAAAGATTAAAGGAGAAGGAAATAATAAATTCTATTAATAAAATTAGGCCTCACCTTGTTTTTGTTGGGTTTGGTGCTCCAAAGCAGGAAAAGTGGATTTGGAGAAACAAAGACAAGCTTGATGTGGGTGGAATGATGGTGGTGGGTGGAACTTTTGATTATGTTTCAGGAAGACTGAAGTATCCTCCTCGTTTTTTGGAAAAAGCAGGCTTAGAATGGCTTTGGCGGCTTTTGGTTCAGCCAAAGAGGCTTGGTCGCATTTTTAGGGCAGTTTTTGTTTTTCCAGTTAAAGTTTCTATCTATAAATTTAAAAAAGGCTCTTGACAGGAATGTTTGACTTTGATATTGTCTGATTAACTAAAGTTAGGCTTTAGCCTTGAGATTATATAAAAGTATAATCTAAGGGTTAAAAATATATCAAAAATGCCTGAAGATAAAGCGCCAAGGAAAAAGAAAAAAATAAAGCTTGAGGATTTACCTGATCTTCTAACAGTTCGTGAGGTGGCTGATCTTCTTAGGGTTTCTCCTTTGACTATCAAACGCTGGGGCAAAAGGGGCAAGCTTCCTGCAATTCGTATCAACTCTCGTGGTGACCGCCGCTACAAAAAAGAAGCGGTTCTTTGGCTTCTTGGAATTCAAAGTAATCAGGAATAGGGAAGTTAAAATCCTAAATTCTAACCTCTAATATCTAAACTTTAAAAACAGTAGCCAGTGCTGATAGGAAGGGGAAAGGAATATAGGTTTAAGATTTATAATTTATGAATAAAAATAATTCAAAAGTTAAAATTCAAAAGTCAAAACTACAAGTTAAAAGTCAAAAGTTTTCCTTAATTAAATTTAATTAAATATTTTTAAATTTTGAATTGTAATTTTGAGTTTTGCCTTTTGACTTTTGAGTTAATCAGTTAGGTGCCAAGCTAGTACACCCTCAAGGTGTCTTTTCAAGTTGTCTTTTGACCCTGTGTATTTGTAATTTTAAGCGGGTATGGGTTTATTTGTCTTATTTTTACTTGACCTAGTATAATAAATATCTTATAATACCAGTTACTGTGAGTACAGAAAGGAAAATTAGTAGAAGAGAATTCTTGAAAAAAGCGGGATTAGGACTTCTTGCTTTGGGTGCTGCTTCCTGTGGTCTTGATAAATCATTAGAATCAATTTCTTCAACAGCTGAAACAGGTGATCCTATTTCTACTGAAACACCTAAACCTAACAATACTCCTACACCTACAGAAACACCTACACCAACAGCTAAACCTACAGAAACACCAACTCCTACACCAACAGAAACCCCAACTCCTGTAGATTGGCATTCAATTACTCCTGAAGAGCGTTTTCGACTAGCTCCTGAAACTTACACTGCAGAAGATGGACGAACCTTCAAGAAGGGTAGTATCAGTGCCATAAATCCTGAACTAATTATCTATCGTGATGACACCAAAGAAAAATGGGCATGGTATGTATATGATGGCAATGAATTTAAAAGACCTTGGGAGGGTGGGGTTTTAGAAATGGTTTTTCGTAGAGGTGATGGAACTTTGGAAAGACTAGAAGGTCCTGCTTTTATGGTTTATCTACAAGATGATGCTAGTGATGATGAGAAAAAACAAGCGACAATTGAGGCTCTAATAAAACTTATCGAATATGGGGTTAATAAAAGTCATACCCCACTTTTTTTCAAAGATTCTCTTGATTTTAATAATAATTTTCTTACGAAAAAATCCAACTTAGATTCTTTTGTTAAAGATGGTAGATTGGGTCCTGAAAACTTTGTTAATCATCCACCATTAGATTTGATAATTGGATCTTCATTTACTGTTTCTTTTCATGGAGAGAAGGTGGGGAAATTTATTCTTCTTATGTCTCACGGTGTGTCAGAAAACAATCTAAACCCTGTGTACCCTTATAAGTTTGTACGTATTTATTATCCCAATGGTAGTTACTGGTTGAGAGGGGGAGAAGGAGAATTTCTTCCTTCTGATTTAGACGTAGCTTTCTTAGTTGGTGTTTCAGGAAAAGACCTTGAGTCTTTAATTGATTATATAGGTTTAAGTGCATTGGAGTTGCAGTCTTTTACTTCAGATTCTCAACCAAAACCTTAGTAATTTATTGACAATTGTCTTGTTTTTGTAAATTAAAAATGATTTTTAAGATTTCTTAATTTATCATATTGATTTTGTATACCACTTGTTTTTGATTCAAGAATTTACTTTTATCATAGTCAAAAACTTTGTGTATTCCAAATATTAAAAAGTAAAGTATTATTTCTCTTATAATTTCATTTAATCCTTTCCTTAAATTTTGCAATTTTATGCCAAATTTAAAATAATTGGTTAAATTTTGTATAATTTTACACCTATTTGACCCAATATAATAAGTAGCCTATAATACCAGTTACTGTGAGTACAGAAAGGAAAATTAGTAGAAGAGAATTCTTGAAAAAAGCGGGATTAGGACTTCTTGCTTTGGGTGCTGCTTCCTGTGGTCTTGATAAATCATTAGAATCAATTTCTTCAACAGCTGAAACAGGTGATCCTATTTCTACTGAAACACCTAAACCTAACAATACTCCTACACCTACAGAAACACCTACACCAACAGCTAAACCTACAGAAACACCAACTCCTACACCAACAGAAACCCCAACTCCTGTAGATTGGCATTCAATTACTCCTGAAGAGCGTTTTCGACTAGCTCCTGAAACTTACACTGCAGAAGATGGACGAACCTTCAAGAAGGGTAGTATCAGTGCCATAAATCCTGAACTAATTATCTATCGTGATGACACCAAAGAAAAATGGGCATGGTATGTATATGATGGCAATGAATTTAAAAGACCTTGGGAGGGTGGAATTATAGAGGTGGTTTATGAAGAAGAGGATGGAGCTTTGCAAAGAAAAGAGTTTCCGGCCTTTTTAATTTCGGAAACTTTGGATGAGGAGGGTAAAATGGAGGCTTATGTTGAGGCTTTTACTAGGCTGGTTGAATATGCCATTAAAGTAGATGGAACTCCTTTAGAAACTTTTCCAAGTATAAGTTTTTATGATAGATGGTTGCAACAACATATAACTAGAGATTATAAAAATGGTACTGGCTATTATTTATCTGAGTTTTTGTTTAGTGCTAATTTAACTGATCGTACAGGCGGCATTTCCATTACCGTTTATGACCCAAAAGGTGAGAAATTGGGCAACTTTATTCTATCATTTTTTTGTGGTGTAAAAGATAATAAAAAATATCCTGTTTATCCCGATAATTTTGTTTTTATAGTTTATCCGAATAGTCAAATTAAACCTGAAGGCCCTTTTGATTCTTCTTATGAGAGTTTGGCATTTTTAGTTGGGATGTCAGGAGAAGATCTTTACTCATTGTTGAATTACGTCTCGTTTAAGAGAGTTGGAAACCAAATTGGTGGTGTTATTTTTTCTCCCGATTCTTCTAATAATTTTTCTGAGAATAAGTGAAATTCATTCTTGACAGACAAGGAATTCTTTTCTAATCTGATATTGATGAGTAAAACTTCTGGTATTTTGGTAGGTGTGCTTGTTGTCTTAGCTTTAGTGATTGTTGTTGAATTACTGTTTTTTGTTCGTCTAAATGGTTTTCCCAATTTAGTTTTAAGAAAGCCTGATAGTAGTAGCAGTAATAATAAAGTAGCTTTATCAAACCAAGAACCTACACCATCAGCAGAACCACTTCCGCTTCCAGCTGAGTTGACTACTAATTTTAATCCTTCTGTAAATTCTGCAGTTTTTAAAGTCGAGTCAGTAAATACTGAAAAAGAAACCCTTGGGTTAATTGTAGTTTGGCCCAATTCATGGGAAGGTAGAATGTTTGAAAGTAAAATAACCTGTGCAGATTCAGACATAAAACTTAAATCTCGTTCCAGTGAAAACTTAACGAGTATAAATAAATCTGAACTATTTACAAAAATTAAACTCTATCTACAAGGATCGTTAGGCGAGCCCATTTTATTTTTTGGTCTTTGTGGTGATAATAATTGTGAGGAGATAAACAGGGATTGTTATCTTAGTTTGCCTTAGTAATAAATTATGAAATACAAAGAAAAAACAATTTTGTCAAATTTGTTTTTGAGAATTTATCTTATTTTGTTTTTGTTTGCTACTTTTTCATTCTTGACTATTAAAGATGTCTGGGCGACTTGTTGGAGGACATCAGATCCTATGCTATATTGCGGTTCAAGATTACCCGAAGAAGTATGCTATAACAATCAAAATGGCCAAGGTTGTTATGGGAGAACCTATTATAATTATTACGAGCATTATTTGCTTTGTAATGGGGGCCCAGGTTATTATTCCCATACTTTTGCATGCGATACCAGTTGTGAAAGTAGGTATAGTGGTGGTGGGGGAGGCGGAAGCCAACCCACACCAGAACCAGAACCAGACCCTACACCTCCTCCTCCAACATCAACCATTCAAGGTTACAAGGTAATTTATCCTGGTAATGCAGCTGCATCTCCGGCTTCCTCTCAAACAGTATATTTGGATGGCGGTTCTCCTAATACCAATAATCCTTACTATTTTGTTGGTACTAATGTGGTTGGAAATCATACAGTTAGTGTCTCAGTTCCTTCAGGATATGCTGTAGGTTATACTTTATGTTATAACGCCACCAATTGTCATGGTAATCCTCCTACAGTTGGTTCTTCTGTTAATGTTAATTCTCCTGCTAATGGATATACTGATCTTTGGTGGCATTACTTTTTACCTTGTCAAATTTCAGTTGGTAGCATAACCCTTAATGGATTAGGTGATTCTAGAACAATTACGCCATCTATTTTGACACCTCCTCAAGTAATTAATTTGGTGGGGAACATATCAAGAATATCTTTTACTCCTTCCAACTCTTCTGCTTTAAGCTTTAATCCCTCAACAACTTCCACGTCTCCTTTTACAACTACTGTTACAGCAACAACTGGTACAGGTACTTATACATATAATGCAATTGCTACTGTTTCATCCAATCCTAGTTTTACCTGTCAAGCAACTGGGAATGTAACTATAATTCCTCGCTCTTGGTGGCAGGTTAACAACGCTGATGTAATAACAAGAGGTAATATTTCATCTATTTTGCCCACTCAAACTACCTACTTTAATCTTAGAGTAGGAGCTATTACCCCTGGTATTCCTGTATATTCTGGATCTTTCTCTTTTGGTGCTGGAAGAGTCTCTGAAACCGGTTGGCTTGTTAATACTGATATTTCATCTTTTAGTAATTTTAATTACAATTATTTCTTTAATCGTGTCCCATCAGGAGTAAAAAATGATTGGGAAAATAATAATGTAGGTGTAACATCAGGTAATATATCCATAACTTCTCTTAGCAATCTTGGTAATCCCTCAATATCAACCAGTGACAACTATTCTTGGTATCTAATCAAAAAGAATAGTCTAAATCAAGGTAGTCTAACTATCAATGGTCCTATAAATATCTCAAGCGGAAGGTATGTAATCTTCGTAGATGGAAATTTGAACATAAATTCAAATATTAATGTTAACAGCAACAATTTCTTAATGTTTATAACAAGTGGTAATATTAGTATTTCCCCCAGTGTTTCTTCAATATCAGGAATTTATCTAACCAATGGAACATTTAATACAGGCACTTTAGGTTCAAGACAGGATACTTTTGCCCTTAATGTTAATGGTTCTGTAGTTTCTCTTTCAGGAGTGAGACTACAAAGATCTCTTACAGACAACAACAACCCATCTGAGGTGTTTAATTTTAATCCATCTTTTGTTTTTCAAATACCAAATAGTCTTAAAGAAAGAAGGTTCAACTGGAGAGAAACCAATCCCCAAGAAATTTCTCCAGCAACACCAACTCCTAGACCGACTCTTCCTCCAGATGTGCCCGTAGCTCCAACTCTACCACCAGGAGGTTTTATTCCAGGACCAACTCCTCCTATATTAAATTAATTAAAACAATCTTTTATTAAAGAAGAGGGAAATTTTTGGTTTAAGTGTTTGATATCTAAAGTTAATTTAAAATTACTAAATTAAATATTTAGTTTTTCTTGCCTTATATATTTTTTGTGTTTATAATTTAAAAATGGCGAAAGAGCTAAAATCTGCTGAGGGGATTCTTTCTTACTATCGTGACTTTATTTACCCAAGAGTTTTGAGATATCTAAAAACTCCTATGTTTCCGTCATCATTTAAGATTCCGAGTAAATATGATAGTGAAAAAAATTTTTTCCAGGAGATAATTTCTGAGTATCCTAAAAGAAAAGGAAAGTACCTGAGGCCTACACTTTTATCTCTAACTGCTCAGGCGATGGGAGCTAAACTTGAAGATGTTGTTCCTGTAGCTTCGGCTATGCAGATTTCAGAGGAGTGGCTTTTAATTCATGATGATTTGGAAGATGATTCTCCTAAAAGGCGAGGGTTTCCTTCTTTGCATAAAATTTACAACATCCCTTTGGCAGTTAATGCAGGAGATGCGCTTCATGTTGCCATGTGGAGGGCGCTTTTTGATTCGCGTAGATTTTTAGATGAAGAAAAGGTTTTTAGGATCCTTAATGAATTTTACACTCAGCTTATGCGTACGACTTTAGGACAGATGACAGAGATAAGATGGTCAAAAGATAAAAGGATGGAATTTGATGATAATGATTGGTATTTTGTGGCTGATGGCAAGACTTCTTATTACACAATTGCCTGCCCAATGAGACTGGGGGCAATAATTGCCGATGGTAATAATCAGCAGCTTGATAAATTGGCTAAGTTTGGTGTTTATCTAGGGCGTGCGTTTCAGTTAACAGATGATATTCTTGATGTTACAAGTGATTTTGGTGGTAGAAAGGAATTTGCAGGAGATGTTTATGAGGGGAAAGTTACAGTTATTTTAGGGTATCTTTTGAAAAAAGCTTCGTTGAGCGATAAAAAGAAACTTATTTCTATTTTGAGAAAAAGTAGGGAGGAAAAAACTGAAGATGAGGTTCTATGGGTTGTGAAAATGATGAAAGAATATGGTGCAATTGATTATGCAAAAGATCTCGCCTTAAAGTGGAAACAAAAATCTAGGGATTATTTTGATCAGCATCTTGACTTCATTCGCCTTGAACCATATCGTTCTTACATTTTAACCTTGGTTGATTTTATTACCAATCGTTCTTACTAGCCAACCTTTTATGTTTGATTTAGTTTTTATTAAACTTGGCGGTAGTTTAATTACAGATAAAAGCAAGCCTTATACTCCTCGTATTAGGGTTATTAACCGTTTGGCGTTAGAAATTAAAAAGTCTTTGGATCTTGGTTTCCATTTGGTTGTGTCTCATGGGAGTGGTTCTTTTGGTCATACCCTGGCCAGTAAGTATAAAACAGCCGATGGAATAAAAGATAAAAGGGGGATTAGGGGTTTGTGCCTTGTTGAGCAGGATGCGATTGCTATAAATAGGATAGTTAATAAGGTGTTTTTGAATAAAGGGATTAATTGCCTTTCTTTTGTTCCATCTTCTTTTATTTTTGCGCAAGCTAAATCTCTTAAATCTATTTTTGTAGAACCTATTATTAAAGCCGTTGAGATGGGTATTGTTCCAGTGGTTTTTGGGGATGTTATTTTGGATGATAAATATGGTTGTTGTATTTATTCTGGAGAAGAGGTTCTTGATAATTTATTTAGCAAATTTAAGGAAAAAGGATACAGGGTAAAGAAGGTTATTCAATGCGGGGTTACTGATGGTGTTTACGATGAAAAGGGGAAAGTTATAAAAAGGATTACTCCTAAAAATTTTCCTATTCTCAGAAAATCTATTTTTGGATCAGAGAACACGGATGTAACTGGTGGAATGTTACATAAAGTAGTGGAAAGTTTAAAGATGGCCAAAGGAGGAACAAAGGTTTATATTATGAACGGAAAAATCAAAGACAACCTCTATAAATCTATTACAAAATCTAATTTCAAGACTGGCACTGAAATATCTTTTTGATTTTGGTGATTAAGGATAAGTAATAGTGGTGTTTGCTTTTGATAGTTTAATTATACTTGTGGCGGTATTGACAATTTTTAATATTAGCCTATAATAGTATCTAATAGCTATATAAACACTGCTTTTATTTAATCTATGTCAATAGAATTAATCAAAAATGGTTTGGAAGCAGGTGGAAGATCAAGTGAAATCTCCAATTGGGCTATTGATGTCTTAAATTCAATTGAAAATGAAAAACAAGGGGGAGAAAAAAGAGGTGATTTAAGCAGAATAAAGCCTTTTCTTCGAGGTTTAGCGGGTTTGCCCAAAGAAGATCAAGATGCTGAATCCAAAAGGAGTACTAAGTCTGAAAGATCAAGTTATCTTCATGAAGTTTACACAAAAGAAGAAATAGATTATCTTCTGGGGCGAAGAATTGGTAGAGCTTTAGAATCATTTAACAAATCTAAATCTAATATTGTTGATGGAAAGAAAATAAAATTAACTGTTGGTGTTGTTGGAATTGAGGGAATGAATGGAAAACCTTGGGGTGATAATCCTGATGACAAAAGGCATTTAGGAGAGATTGAGGGAATCATTAGAGTTGATTACAAAAAAGGTGTTTCTAGAATATTGAATTTACTTTTATCAAGTTATCAACAAGAAAGAAAAGTTGACCCGCAAGCCTTGTCAAGAGAATTATGCAATTTACAAAGGGCAGTAAATAAAATAGTCTCTCATCGAGAAAAGCTTTCAACAGAAGGAGGAAGAGGAATAGCTCATTTTGCAATACCAGAGGAAGAAAAAGATGGAAAAAGAAATCCTCGAAGAGTTCTTCTTGCAGCCTCAGTTGTTTCATCTGTATTATCAGGATGTGTTCCTTTATCTCAACCTCCTGCAATAGTTGAAAAGTCAACCACTATTTATCAAAACCAGTCTCAAGAAGCTTCATCTGCAGTTGTTACACCAGATATTACAACCGTTACTCCAACAGTAACTATTGAAATCCCTACCCCCATTCCTACACTTACTCCAACACCAAGACCAACAGAAACACCAACTCCTACAGAAGTTCCTCTTGAAGTATTTTACAATTTCAGTGGAATAGAATCTGGTAATTGGAGGCTCGGTGAACATCTTAAAGAAATCCCTACAATTTCATTAGAAGACATTACCTCAGGCAGGCTTCTTAAAAGAGAAAGACAATTAATGGAGGAGGGTAAAATTCCTCCTTTTACTGAATCTACAATACCCCCAAACCTCATGGATTATTATGATTATAGTTTTATAGAAGGGATCCATGCTCTTCTTCCTGATCCTGTTACAGGCGATCCTATTATATCTGATTACTTTCTTGATCACCCTGAAGCTGTTCCTTTTAGACTTCTATCTTTATCCTTTGTTGATGTAGATTCTGAAACAAGACTTTTAGTATATGGAGTTGCTTTTCTTAATCCAGACAAAAGTATTTCAATATTGCATTTTGCTTTTGAGAATTACGAAGATCCTTTTGTTTTAAATATGGTTTCTGCCCTGGCTAATTTTAAAGTTAGGATTGACCCTTTAATTGGTGTTTCGCCAGCTTATAATGGAAAAACATATAATTGGTATGATTATAATAGGTACGAAGGGTATATGATAAATACACATTACCGGAATGAAGAAGAGGTGCAAAAAAGAAGAACTCTTTGTCAACAATGGTTTAATGAAAATAAGGCTCCAGAAGAATTAGGAAATCAGCTGCTTTTAGCATTTATTTCTCCTTGGAATCCTTTTCGTCAAAGAGATATTAAACCCAAAAATTAGCTTCATTTGACTATTGACTATAAAATTTTCTTGTAATAAGCTGATCTTGCAACTTTCATGCGTAAGTTTTTATATTTCTGTCTCATATTTGTTTGTTTTTATTTATTTTCTTTTAGTTTTTCTTCTTTGTCTTTAGCAGCATGCTCTTATTATTGTTCTTCTTATAGCGATTGCGCATCTTGTTGTGATGGTTATAGTCATTGTACTTATACTTGTAATAGGAGTGTTGACCCTCCCGTTTGTGCATGGTCGGTTAGCAATAGTTGTACTAATTGGTGTGATAATGGTCCATGTCTTTATTATGATAATGTAAGGCCGCCCGGTTGTTATAAAAATCAGGTTTGTTGTGATGGATATATTCGTGATACACAAGTTGTTGCTTGTGATTGTGGTGGTGGGGGAGGCGGAAGCCAACCAGACCCTACACCTACACCTCCTCCTCCAACATCAACCATTCAAGGTTACAAGGTAATTTATCCTGGTAATGCAGCTGCATCTCCGGCTTCCTCTCAAACAGTATATTTGGATGGCGGTTCTCCTAATACCAATAATCCTTACTATTTTGTTGGTACTAATGTGGTTGGAAATCATACAGTTAGTGTCTCAGTTCCTTCAGGATATGCTGTAGGTTATACTTTATGTTATAACGCCACCAATTGTCATGGTAATCCTCCTACAGTTGGTTCTTCTGTTAATGTTAATTCTCCTGCTAATGGATATACTGATCTTTGGTGGCATTACTTTTTACCTTGTCAAATTTCAGTTGGTAGCATAACCCTTAATGGATTAGGTGATTCTAGAACAATTACGCCATCTATTTTGACACCTCCTCAAGTAATTAATTTGGTGGGGAACATATCAAGAATATCTTTTACTCCTTCCAACTCTTCTGCTTTAAGCTTTAATCCCTCAACAACTTCCACATCTCCTTTTACAACTACTGTTACAGCAACAACTGGTACAGGTACTTATACATATAATGCAATTGCTACTGTTTCATCCAATCCTAGTTTTACCTGTCAAGCAACTGGGAATGTAACTATAATTCCTCGCTCTTGGTGGCAGGTTAACAACGCTGATGTAATAACAAGAGGTAATATTTCATCTATTTTGCCCACTCAAACTACCTACTTTAATCTTAGAGTAGGAGCTATTACCCCTGGTATTCCTGTATATTCTGGATCTTTCTCTTTTGGTGCTGGAAGAGTCTCTGAAACCGGTTGGCTTGTTAATACTGATATTTCATCTTTTAGTAATTTTAATTACAATTATTTCTTTAATCGTGTCCCATCAGGAGTAAAAAATGATTGGGAAAATAATAATGTAGGTGTAACATCAGGTAATATATCCATAACTTCTCTTAGCAATCTTGGTAATCCCTCAATATCAACCAGTGACAACTATTCTTGGTATCTAATCAAAAAGAATAGTCTAAATCAAGGTAGTCTAACTATCAATGGTCCTATAAATATCTCAAGCGGAAGGTATGTAATCTTCGTAGATGGAAATTTGAACATAAATTCAAATATTAATGTTAACAGCAACAATTTCTTAATGTTTATAACAAGTGGTAATATTAGTATTTCCCCCAGTGTTTCTTCAATATCAGGAATTTATCTAACCAATGGAACATTTAATACAGGCACTTTAGGTTCAAGACAGGATACTTTTGCCCTTAATGTTAATGGTTCTGTAGTTTCTCTTTCAGGAGTGAGACTACAAAGATCTCTTACAGACAACAACAACCCATCTGAGGTGTTTAATTTTAATCCATCTTTTGTTTTTCAAATACCAAATAGTCTTAAAGAAAGAAGGTTCAACTGGAGAGAAACCAATCCCCAAGAAATTTCTCCAGCAACACCAACTCCTAGACCGACTCTTCCTCCAGATGTGCCCGTAGCTCCAACTCTACCACCAGGAGGTTTTATTCCAGGACCAACTCCTCCTATATTAAATTAATTAAAACAATCTTTTATTAAAGAAGAGGGAAATAATGAATATAAATTTGTAAGTTTTTAATTTTGATTTTTTCCGATTGTCTTTTTGAGATATGAAATTATGCAGGGTGATGGTTTAAAAGAAAGATATCTATCTTTGAAGTTATTGCAATTTTGGCTATTAACATTGTAAATTATTATTTATAATACTAAACTTTATTGTAAATGAAGAAAAACTTTATTTTAATAGCTTTATTTTTTTCATTGTTTTTGATTGTGGTGGGAGAGTTGTTTTTGTATTTTAATCTAAAGAAGAACAATAATTCACTAGGAACTAATAGGGGTGAGGGGGAGAGCTCTAATAATACTCAATTGGTTAAAAAAGAAGAATCTTCTCAAAACATTCAATATTCTCAAGGTACACAGCCCCCATCTTCCGAGAATCAAATTGGTATGGACGATGTTTTAAGATTTGAGATTTTGGGGGTTCAGAACGATAATACTGCACTTTCTTTAAGAGTGATTTCTCCCGAGAACTTAAAAGGAGAAATTTTTAATAGTAATATAGCTTGTGAAAATATTGTCTTTTCTAGTTATCAATTACCTGAAGGTAAGGATTTTATACAAAGGACAGAGTTATTTGAAAAGGTTTTAGAGTTTTTAAAAAATAGTAATGGAAAAGACAAACTTGCTTTTGAAGGTTCCTGCATAGATAGTAGTTGTAGTTTTATAACCCACAATTGTGTCTTAATCCTTGAGAGAAGGTAGAGGCTTTATTATTTATTATAAAAAACTTTTGCATCCTCTTGATTGGATTTGATAAATATCCTATAATACCAGTTACTGTGAGTACAGAAAGGAAAATTAGTAGAAGAGAATTCTTGAAAAAAGCGGGATTAGGACTTCTTGCTTTGGGTGCTGCTTCCTGTGGTCTTGATAAATCATTAGAATCAATTTCTTCAACAGCTGAAACAGGTGATCCTATTTCTACTGAAACACCTAAACCTAACAATACTTCTACCTCGACAGTTGCTCCCACAAAAACATCAACACAAACTTTGACTCCAACAGAAACAACAATTGAAGCAAAAGACTTAACTTCTGAGAATAGCGAACAGAATTTTATTTTTAGTTTAGAAGGTTATTCACTTAATGAGTATTTGTCGCTTATAACCAAAGAGGATAAAGAATTTTTAAGAAAACATGTAATTAGTAAAGGTGACACTTCTCGGCCGGTTGTGATGTTGACTTATGATGATGGAGGAAAGGAAGAAAACATTAGACAGATATTGGAAGCACTAAATCTATATAATGCTAAGGCCACCTTTTTTATAACAGGAGAGTGGTTAGAAAGGCATCCTGATATTGTCAGAGAGATTGTGGCAAAAGGTCTTGATTTAGGGTGTCATGGTTGGAATCATGATGAGTTGACTTCGCTTGGTAGACAGGGTGTTTATGAGCAACTTCGCCATTTTCTTGAGGTTTCTTGGGACATTTTGCCGGGCTATCAGGTTCGTTTTTTTAGACCTCCGTATGGGAGTAGGAATAATATGGTGGTAGATGTAGCCTCTTGCTTTGGTATGCAAACAGTTATTTGGAGTTTGGAAAGCGGCGGTCTTGATGGGATTGAGAAAACTGTCTCTAGGGTTGTAAAAGGTGCCAGAAATGGGGATATAGTTCTTAGCCACTCTACGCGTTATTGTGATGTTTTGGCTGTTGAAAAAATTATTAAAGGTCTTATTGAAAGGGGCCTAAATCCAGTTGGAATTAAAGAGGGAATTGATTTCAAGGATCTTTGGATTCCTTCTTGGGAAATAAATGTTTCCTTACCCAATTAAAATTTTCTACGCAGTAAAGTTTTTATTTAGATAACTTTTTTATTGTCGTGCTATAATTATTAGCGTGGTTTTAAAGATGAAAATTGGATTAGACAAATTTGATTTAAGTTTGCCTAAGGGTACTAAAGTTCCGGATCATATTGCAATGATTTTGGATGGGAACCGTCGTTGGGCGCGCTGTCGTGGTCTTAAGCCATGGGAAGGGCATAAGGCTGGTTATGAGGCGATTAAAAGAGTTGCCAAAGCTGCTCGCGAAATGGGCGTTCATACATTTACTATTTGGGCTTTTTCTACTGAAAATTGGTCTCGCCCCAAAGAGGAAATTGATGCAATTTTAGATATTCTTAGAATAGGTTTGAAAGAGTTTCTTAAGGAGGCTAAGGAGGAAAAGATTCGACTAGTCCATTTAGGAAGAAAAGATAGGTTCCCTAAAGATGTTGCCTCTCTTCTTGAAAAAATAGAAAAAGAAACCGCTCATTTTGATAAAAATATATTGAATTTGGCTCTTGATTATGGAGGAAGAGATGAAATATTGCGCGCTGTTAGGGCTATTGTCTCTGACAAGATTCCTCCTGAAGAAATAGACGAGGAGCTTTTTGCCTCTTATCTTGATACAAAAAACCAGCCTTATCCGTATCCTGATTTGTTTATTAGGACTTCAGGTGAGCAAAGAACAAGCGGTTATTTACCCTGGCAGATGGTTTATGCTGAATATTATTTTGAACAGGAGCATCTGCCAGATTTTACTCCTGAAAAGCTAAAAGATGCAATTATTGATTATTCTCGTCGCAGAAGAAGATTTGGGGGAAATGACAAAGAGCGTCATTTTACCTTTCGGCCTGAAGTAGTTGCTAAACTTGAACTTTCTTGGTGGAGGCTTTCAAAAGTGCCACAGGGTATGAGATTTCGTGATTTTGTGATCGAATACTTGAAAGAACAATATGGTATTTCTAAGAAATTAGCCAAAGAGGCGGCAAAACATTTGGTTGAAGCTTTGATAAGCGGGGACAAACATGAATGGGAGGCAGCAAAAAGACCTTTAAAGCGCTTTTATAAACTTATCAAAAAGAATTTAAAGCTTGCCTTTGAACCTGATCTTGTAACTTCATTGCAAATTAAAAAATGGCAGAAGATTAACAGTACTGCCGATCCTGTTGGTGCGGTTGAGGCGGAAGATGTGGTTAAAGATCTTTTGGCTGAGGAATATAGAATCTCAAGATATCAATTTGACAAGGCGGCTCATCTGCGAGTTTTGGCTGAAATGGAGAGAAACAAAGCTCTTTCTGGAATGGGTGAGGAACATTGGGATTTAGCTTTTGATTATTTAGAGAAGTACTATAAAGCTTTGAAGGAGAGAGTTGCTTAAAAGAAAATAAATACTCCCTTATAAGGCAAGTAGCAATGATATAATCAGCATTATTGCACCTCCAGCTACACCTAGGATAGTTGGCCAAGACACTCCGGCTTCAGGGAGAGAGGCTTCTAGAGTTGGAGTTGGTTGATTAATAGAAGTTGGAACGATTGGTGTTCTTGTGGGAGTTGGGGTAGCAGTGTTTGTGGGTCTTATACTTGAAGTAGGAGTTGGTGTTATTGTGGGAACAACACTTGAAGTAGGAGTTGGTGTTATTGTGGGAGTAGGAGAATTTGTTGGTCTTGGAGTATTTGTCAAGGTTGGGGTAGATGTTGGTGTTGGGGTGGGTGTTGAAATTGAAAATGTGAGGGTAGAGCAAGAAATTGTATTGTTGCCTGCTGCTTCTGGTTTGCTTTCTGGTGCATTTGGGGAGACGCTAGACTGTCTTAATTGGTAGAGTCTTATTGCCATAAATATGGCAATACTTGCCAATATAAGCATTCCAATTATTGCTATTGTTATTTTTGTTTTATTTTTTTCCATCTTTAAAAGTTAGAACCAACCCAAGGTTATGTGATGTAATTTTACTGTTACTGTGAAACTTCTTACACCTGATGGTATTTCGTATTCAGTATAGAATTCATCAGAACCAGGTTTTTTGTTTGATATTTCGAGAGTCTCAACTCCATTTATTGTAAATTTAGCTTTATCGATTTTGTTTGCTGGTGATCCACTAGCGGCAAATCTGATTTTGTCTCCAGGTTTTAGTTGTGATAATAGGTTATTTGGGATAATGTTCCAGTTGGTGTCATAAACTTTCAAGTTTAAGCACTGAGTTGTTTCTTCTATTGGAGGATTTGTTGGGGCAGGGGTATTACACGGCACATTGGCAGAAGTGGAAAGATAAGCAACATTTCCATAAGTGTTTGCACTATTTTTGCACCCGGCATCTATTTGGACTGTGCCACAATCTAAAGTGCCAACAGAAAAACTGTCACCTGCTTTTGCGTTCCATGTTAGCACGGTTCCATTATCTTGGCATCCTTGTGATAGGTTTATACCATCACACTTATATTTTGATACCCAGATTACTCCATCTGGACAGGCGGCTTTACATTTATTGATATCTTCTTGTGTTATTGTTAATGTGTTTCCCCACTCTTTTCTTATTTGGTTTGTTGGAACTCTGTTGCAGAGCGAAGGCGGGTTGGTTGGTTCTGGTTTAGGTTCTGTTGTTTTTATTGGTGAAGGGGTTGATTTGGGTAGACTACAATCTCCGAATCCACATTTTTTACCAGTAGGACACCTAAATTCGCTTGTACTACCTTCAGTGCAATAATAGGATTCTGGTACACATTTTCCTCCCTCTTGTTCGCATGTGGGTAGTGCAGCTTTTTCTCTAATATCTTGTCTTTGTTTAACCAAAAATGTTCCAGCGCCAACACCACCAGCAAGTAAAAGAATTCCTAGTATAGAAGCTACAATTGTTTTGGTATGCGATTTTTTATTCTTTATGCTGTTGTTGCCATTGCTATCTGAATTTTGTGGGGGAAAGGAAGTGGTGTTGATGTTGTTTTGTGGTTCTTGATTGAAAGATGCGCTATCTGGTGGTTTAATAGAAACAGAAGAATTAAGAGCAATTTCATCTGCGCTTACTTGTGTTGGTTCATTTGATGGGTTTGGATATTGATTGGGCATTTGTTTTTAGAATAAAGGTTATTTTTTGTTTTGTCAATTAATTAAATGTTTCCTGTAGTCAAAAACGTTTCTGCTTTATTCTTTTGTTTTTTAATTATTAATTTTGGGCTGTTTTTGTTCCTTTTGTGGTGATTATCTTAATAAATAATTAAGTGTTTTTCCTGCTGTTTTAAATTGCGAGGTAAAGTGTGATAAAATATTGCAAAGAGGGCAAGTGCTGGAACGGTAGACAGGCAAGTCTCAAAAACTTGTGGTGCGAAAGCATCGTGAGGGTTCGAATCCCTCCTTGCCCACTGCTATATAGAAATCAGAGTTTTACTATCCTTCGACCGTTGATCTTTAGATCCCAAATAAACTTGTGGTAATGAAAAGGAATATAGATTTAAGATTTATAATTTAAGATTTAAGAATTATAAGAATTATGAATAAAAATAATTCAAAGGTTAAAATTCAAAAGTCAAAGGTTTTTATGAAATATTTATTAGAAATCCTAAATCCTAATTTGTAAATCCTAAGCAATATTTAATTATTTATCTTTAAAAAAACAAATTATTGTTTGTTTGTGATTTGGTGAAATTGAAAAACTAGAATTTGTTTAGAAGTTAGATATTAGAATTTAGAAATTATTTTTATAACTTTTAATTTTTTGGCCCAAGACCAAACAGCCTAGGGCTGGTAACTTTGCCTGCCTGCCGTTAGGTAGGAATTTTGAATTATATTTCCCATACCCCATACCCATATTCATAATTCATATCTAACTAAATGATTATTTGTTTGATTTGAGGTATAATACAAACAATTATGAAGGCTAGGAGATTTTTTGCGTCCATTTTGTTTTTACTCTTATTGTTTTCTTTCTTTGTTCCTAAGGTTTCTTTGGGGCAGGGTACACAAAAGATAAAGCTGGCTACTCCTTTTGCTTCACCCACCCTTGAACCAAGCCCAACTGTTGAGGTTACTCCAACTCCACAACCCAAGGTTGATATTACTCAAAAAACAGAAGAATCAGTTGGTCCACTGGAGAAGGCTTTATCGGCTCAAAAAGTTGGTCCAGTTTGGCCCTTTAATTTTATCAAATATGCTATCAGAAACGCAGTTTCAGCCGGTGTTCCTGCTAACACAATTGTGCTTTTGCTTCTTCTTCCTGCTGTTGCCGCTTTTATTTCCGCCTCAAGGCATCTAATTGGCCTTCGTGGGTTTGGAATTTTTATGCCCGCCGCCTTATCTGTTGCCTTAATAGCTACGGGTCCTGTCTTGGGAGTGGTTATTTTTGTTGTAATGATTGTTTTCTCAACAGCTTTTAGGATGATTACCCGTAAACTTAAAATAAAACTCCAGTATTTGCCAAGGATGGCGATGGTTTTGTGGTTTGTAGTAATAGGTGTTTTGGGGGTTATCTTCTTGGCACCTGTTATTAAACAGCCTGATTTGGCTAATATTTCTATTTTTCCTGTTCTTATACTTGTTCTTTTGGCTGAGGATTTTTCAAGAATCCAAACGGGTAAAAGTATTAGAACAGCTATTGATTTAACAACTGAGACCTTAATTTTGGCTCTTCTTTCTTATTTGCTTTTAACTTTTGAGCCGCTTCGTTATTTTGCACTTTTGAATCCAGAAGTATTTTTACTTTTGGTTTTTGTTGCTGATTTTTTGGTTGGTAAATATACAGGTCTTCGTCTAATGGAGTACTGGCGTTTTAGGAAACTGATTGATAAATAAAAGATTAATTTTTACTATCAAAAATTATGAAAACTTCCGATTTATTGGGTATAAATGCAAGAAATAAATTGTTTTCCTATGTTTATAATAGCTCTAAGGGCAAAAGCATTGCCGCTTCAAAATTAAAAACAAAAAGATATCTAAAGCAAGCTGGGGTCCCAATTCCTGAAGTGTATGCCAAGTTTAAAAATACTGATGAGATTTGGAATTTTGATTGGAACAGTCTGCCTTCAAGTTTTGCTTTGAAGCCAAATCAGGGTTTAGGGGGAGAGGGAATAATTGTTGTTAAAAAGAGATCAAAAGACGGAGATGGTTGGATTACTACTCAGAGGAAAAAGGTGACAATTGATGACTTAAAACTTCACGCAACGGATATTATAGAGGGTGCTTATTCAATGGGAAACGAGCCTGACATTGCCTATATTGAGGAGTATGTGGGAAGGCACAAGGCTTTTAGAAAATATGCATATCGTGGTACGCCTGATATTCGAGTGATTGTTTTTAACAAGGTTCCGGTGATGGCTATGCTTAGGCTTCCTACCAAAGAATCAGGTGGCAGAGCAAATTTGCATCAGGGGGCAATTGGTGTGGGTGTTGATATTGCAACAGGTATAACAACTCGTGCAATTTGGCATGGGGACTTGATTAAATTTAAACCGGGAACTAAAAGGAAGCTTCATGGGATTAAGATTCCACAGTGGGACAAGATTTTGCAAACCGCAGTTAAGGCCCAAGAAGCTTGTTTTTTGGGGTATGTTGGGGTGGATGTGGTTTTACATCCTGAAAGAGGGCCTGTGGTTTTGGAAATTAACTCTCAGCCCGGTCTTTCAATTCAAATGGCAAATGGAGAAGGGTTAAAGAAAAGGTTAATGAAGATTGAAGATTTAGAAGTGCGTGACGCTGAGCATGGAATTAGAATAGCCAAAGCTTTATTTGCTAGCCCTTTTGCTGATAGAGTTAAGACGGATGGGGGAATAAGAATGGTTAATGTATTTGAAAGAATAAAGATAAAGTCTGCTGGTGGAAATAAGTTTGAGGTGCCGGCCAAAATGGATACTGGTGCATGGCGAACCTCTATAGATAAAAGATTGGCGGAAAAACTTGGCTTGTTGTCTGATAGCAATATTCTTTGGACTAAAGAGGTAAAAAGTTCTTTGGGTAGGGAGAAGAGGAAAGTAATAAATTTAACCTTCTGGCTTAATGGTAGAAGAATTGAAACTTCAGCTACTGTTGCCAAGAGAATCTCTTTGCAATTTCCTGTTATAGTAGGAAGAAAAGATTTAAAAGGGTGTACTTGTTCGTTCTGATATCGATGCTGAAGAGAAGAAGGAGTTGGTTAGAAATTTTAAGATATGAAGATAATCTTAATTACAACACTTCCTTCTTTGGAGGAAAATAAGAGAATTAAAGAAGAGGTTCTTTCTCTGGGGACATGATTTTGAGTTAATTGATTTGCATAATTTTACTTTTTTTATAGATAAGGGAAATATTGATTTGCAAGGTCTTGAAAGGCTAGAAGCTGATCTGGTTATTTTTAGGGGTATTTTTAAATAGTATCAAACCAATTGCTACAATTATAGGTAATCTTAGAAATCGCGGAATTAAGGTGTTTGACAACAATCTTGCACAACATAAGTACTCAATTGATAAGGTTTCAGACATTCTCAAACTTGCCTTGGCTGGTATACCTATACCTAGGACTTTTTATAGTTATGATTTCTCTAAGTACGAGGAATTGTCACAAAAGATTGGTTTTCCTTTAGTAATTAAAACAGCAAGAGCTGGAAAAGGATATTCCGTGTTTAAGATTAATTCTAAGGATGATTTGTCTTCTTTTATAGAAAGGTTAAAAATTGAGGGAAAAGAGGCAAAAAGTTATTTAATGCAGGAATTTATTGATTATCGGCATGATCTTAGGTGTTTAGTAATTGGTAATAATGTCCTTTTGTATGGAAAGAATACCAAAAAAGGGTGAGTTTAGGGCGAATTTTTCCTTGGGTGGTTCTGTCAAGCTTTTGATATCTCTTCTGATGATAAAAATCTTGCCATAAGAGCTCTAAAGACGGTTGACATGTCTGTTGGTGGGGTTGACATATTGATAGGGGAAGATGGTAGTCGCTATATTTTGGAGGTTAATCACACCGCAGGTTTTGTTGGTATGGAGAAGGCAACGGGTAAAAATATAGGCAAAATTTGGCTTGAGAACGCAATAGTAAAATGCAAGGTAATATGAAAATATTAATAGCAGGTCTTGTTGAAAATATTCAGGTTGTTAGGCTAAGAGAAGAAGGGGAAAAACGTGGCCATGTGGTTGATGGTTGCTATGCGACTGATTAATACTTGATTGTAGGAGTGATTTTTTGATGCTTATCTGGCTGATGGTAGAAAGCTTTCTTATTACGACTTGATATATCTTGTGGTTAGTAATAGGGCGTTGGGAGTGGTATACGGCGTGCCTTTATCTTTCCAAAAATTTTGGAACTGTTATTGTAAACCAGAAGTCTATAGCTTCTGATTATAATTATTACCTAACTCCGGCAATTGATTATTTGAGGCAGGCCGAATCAAATTTGCCTTATCCTGATTCTGCTGTTGTTTTTAATATTAAAGGGGCAAAAATGGCGATTGATAAATTCTCGTATCCTGTGATAGTCAAAACAAGTATCAGCAGACAAGGTACGGGGGTTTATTTGTGTAACGATTTTTCTGATGTTGAGAATGCTATAAATAAAATCCATAAAACTCAAGCCAAATCTGTAAATTATTCGTGAGTTTATTCCTAATGATGGAGACTTGAGGATTTTTACCGTTGGTTATAAAGCAATAGGGGCAATGAAGAGAATGCCAACAAGGGAAGGGGAGTTTAGGAGCAATATTAGCCAAGGTGGAAAAGGGGAAAGTTTTGACTTGGAAAAATATCCTGAAATAAAGGATTTGGCTGAGAAGGCTGCAAAGGTAACAAGAACTGAAATAGCTGGGGTTGATATTATTATTAATAAGAGTACAGGTAAGTTTTTATATTCTTGAAGTCAATCCTTCACCTCAATTTGAAGGTTTAGAGAAGTATAACGGGGATTAATGCTGCAAGAGAGATAATAAAATATTTTGAGAGGCTATATAGAAGAGGGTAAAATTATTAATTTTTAAATTTTGTGATTCGAAGTGAAAGTTAAAAAAAAAGGATTAATTACTTCTGATCTTGGGAATTTAATTCCTTTTCTTTGGTAAGAAATTGGTCGCAATTACTGAACGAAGCACGAACCTTTTTTTGAACAAAATCTTGACTGACTTGTGCGTCGCCAAAGGCAACGCACAACCCATCCACCGCCCAAAAATAGCGGGCGGGCAAAAAGAAAGGGGGTTGGGGGAATGAATTTTTGCCCGCCCTCGCTTTCGCCGCCGCCGAATTTCGTACCAACAAAGTTGGCGTGCCGCACTATTTACTCCAACCAATAAACAACATTTCCTTATCGCTTGTAAATAGTTGCTGTGGACTGCTTCCGTCCAGTTTTCTCATCTCAAGTATATATTTTGGGACTCTCTTGTTACTCTCATTGGACACAACAAAACCCTGATTTTCAAGTACATCTTGGAATCTGTAAACTTCTTTTCCGTCGCTTTTCAATACTGGCACATCTTTTTCCAGTATTGAAATTATATTTATACACGGAAAGAAGTACATAATAACCCGACTCGCTGGTTTCGCTTGTCGAAATAGTGCCTTTCGGTCCCGTTCCTTTCCCGTAATAAAATTCATTATCGCCATTCCAAGCGACACCCTCGCAAGAATAATTTTTGTCAGCGATAAGGTGATTGCCTAACTTGCCGCTCATTTGTATCTCATAAAAATCGCAAGAATAATTTATGCCGTAACCTTCTGGCAAGAGCGATACAACAGTTTTACTGCCGGACGGGTTTGTGCTCACTTCTCTAACTTGAGTATATCCTTCTGGGAGTTTTATTTTCTCTGATTTTTGAGTTGTGGAGTCAAACAACACAAGCTCAGATCCGGAAATGTTAATGCTGATAAAAATGAACTTATTCTCATTGATCCACGAACCTAGAGAATGGAATTTGCTGTTCTGGTTTTGCAATGATTGTGTCTTTGGAACTTGCTATATCAAAAATATGCCATTCCGCGCCAGGACTGGAAAAAGATACTCCAGCGTTGGGATTATCAAATTTTGGAGTTGCGGTAGAGTAGATGATTTTTTTTACCATCACGAGACCAACCAAAAGTTTCTACTTTATCAAGAATTTTCTTTCTATTTTGCCCTTGGGAGTCAATCAAGAAAACGGAAGCAGGTCCGGAAACTGTATAGTTTTCTGCGGGCGGAAACTTGTAAGCTATTAAATCTTTAGTTGGAGAAACCTTTATATCTACCACAGTAAACGGCCTTGCTCGTGTATTTGGTTCGCTAATATCTTGAGACAAAATAAGTTTTCTATCAGATCCATTTTCCTTAGATGAATAGATGTTCATTTTCAACCCCTCAACAACAGCAAAAACCGCTCTGAATTCGGCGTTGACTTCAGCGGTTTTATCCATGGGATTAGAAGTCTGAACTTCCTTTTTCGGCGATTCTAATTCCAATTGCGGAGATTTTTCTTTTAAGAAGATAATGCTCGCCGTCGCTATTACTCCGACAATTAAAACTCCGCCCAGTATATATAGCCAGCGTTTGGACTTAGCTGGTTCAGGGATAATGGGAGTAGTTAGCTGCGGCATGCCATTCGGTTGAAATGGTGGTGTTGGTTGTTGGAAATTGTCCATAGGTTTATTAGCTTAATTATAGCTTTTATAAAAAGGAAAATTCTTTACCCACCCTGGGGGTGTGATAGCTTCACACCCTGGTAATTTTTTATGTCGGGGTGCTGGGAATTGAACCCAGTGCCTCTCGGACCCGAACCGAGCGGTCTACCGATGACCTACACCCCGAGCTTTTGTATTATACCATTATGTTTGAATTAAGATCTGCTTATTCTCTTGGTTGTTATTTTATGATTTAAAATTTCTATATTTATCTATTTTATTTCCATTATTTCTATTGTAAAAATGACTTGTATTTGGGATTATCTCTACATTACTACTAATACATCGATGTATTAGTAGTAATAATTGAGATGGTTGTTCTGGAGATGTTTTTGTGGTGGTTTTTATAGCCTTAGCGGTTTTAGCGAAGGAGAGATTTTCTTGCTCTTTTGATTTTTCTTTGGTACCTTTCTTTTTCCACCAGTGACCAGTTAGTGCCGTATCTTGGCGGTAGTTTATCGAGGATTTCCTCAATTTTATCAACTATAGCCTCCCAGTTTTTTTCTTTTGAGAATTGCAAGAGTATTCTTCGTGTTTCTTTTTTGGCGTTTTTTACCCATGCTGCAATTGTTCCTATGGTTGAGTAGGTGAGGTTTAATGAGTTTTTGATATCTGTTGCCGACTTTTCTCTTGCAAGAAGAATAGCGGCAGCAAGTCTTTTTGAAATCATCTTTTTTTCTGTTTCAGTGAGTATATCTGAGAAGAATTGCGAAGCGCCGTCAACAGTATTTATTTTGGCAATAGATACCCAAAATTGGTTTAGTATTTCTTTTTCCAGCTGCCTATCTATTTTCTTTGATGATAATTTAGGCATTTTTCCCACTATCAATACATCGATGTATTGATAGTGGTGTGCAATTTAATAATTACATTTTGTTGATATCCTTGTCAATTCTTTTTGCTAGTGAATCTTCCTTAAGATGATAGGTTTTTTACAAAAATAAAAGAGCTGAAAGACTCAGCCCTTTTATTAAAAGATAGCAAGATTGCTATTTTTATTTAATCTCAACAGTTGCACCAGCTGCTTTTAGTTTGTCAGCTGCAGCCTTAACATCCTCTGCTTTGGCATCTTTTAAGATCTCAGCAGGAACATTTTCAGTCATTCCTTTTGCGTCCATTAGGGTCAAATTCTGATTGATCTCGCGAAGAGCTTTGATAACAGCAATCTTATTTGCACCGGCATTGGTCATAACCAAAGTTTGGTTTGCGCCGCCTGCACTATCAGAATTTCCTTCAGCTTGTGCCTGATCAGCGCTTCCGGCAGCAGGTGCAGCAGCAGCGGCGGCAACAGGCATTGCAGAAACACCAAGTTTTTCCTGCAAAGCTTTAGTTAATTCTGAGAGCTCCAAAACTGAAAGGCTTGCAATTTTTTCAACTAATTCTTCAACTGTTTTTGATTGTTTTTCTTCTGCCATATTTAACACCCCCTCTCTTATTTTTTACTTGCTTGATCTAATATAAAAACCAATTTCTGTAAGTTGTTTTGTAAAGTAGCAACAATTCCATAAAGAGGGGAGGAGATGCTGCCAAGTGCTTGACCCAAAAGGACATTTTTGGAAGGAAGCTTTGAAAGAGCAATTAAATTTTCTTTATCTTGGAATTTTCCTTCAACTACTCCTACTTTAAATTGAGGAATTTCAAATTCGCTTGCGAATTTGGCTAAAACTTGAAGTGGAGCGATTGGATCACCTTCTGTAATAACAATAGCGCTTGGGCCGCAAAGGACAGTGTCTGATGTGATTTCCTCTGGCATATTGGCGCCTTTTGAAGCGATTTTAAAGAGGGTGTTTTTGACAACAACCATCTTGGCGCCAACTTCTTTGAGTCTTTTTTTCAAATCCTGCTGGAGCTTTACTGAAAGGCCTTGAAAGTCAATCAGCACCACAGAAGTTGAGCTTTTTAGCTCTTCTTTTAGGTTTTCTACAAACAATGTTTTTTCAGTTCTTTTCATATCCTTTGGGACAGGGTCCGACCTTGTCCAGTTTGCCAACTAAAAAAGCGCCGCCAAGGCGCCTATAAAAAAACAATTTTTTGGCTCCTCGGTGCGATTTACTTTAGGTTGCCCTAAAAACACACTTTCTTAGGAACAAAAAGATTATATGTTTTATTTAATCTTAAGTCAAGAGGGGTTTTAGTTTATAAAACCCGGCTTGCGAAGCTATTCCAAGCCCGGCGTGGAATGGATTGGAGATTAAATTTTTACTTTCACAGACGGACTCATTGTAGATTTGATAAATAGTTTTACAATTTGTTTTCTTCCAATAGCGTCGATTATTGCTTCTAAATTTTCAGCCAGTTTTTTGTCGTCCATGCTTACTTTTCCAAAAATAGTGTGAATTAGAGGAAAATCTTTTTCAGTTTTAAGCTGCATTTTATCTGCCGAGAACTTTTTGGCGTCTTCTTTTGTTTTTATCAAAGTGCCGTTCTTGGGATTGGGAAGAAGTCCTTTTGGCCCAAGCAATCTTGCAAAAGGAAGAAGATTTTTCATCATATCAGGGGTTGCCAAAAGAATATCAAAATCAATAATTCCTTTTTGCAGTTTTTCTATTGTTTTTTCATCTGCAATCTCAATTTTTTTGGTTTTGCCGGTTGAGTGGGGAAGGCTAATGCTTACATTAAGACCTTGTTTCTTGACGGTTAAGTGAGCCTCCATCGTGCCGTCAAAAGAAGAGTAAGAAACCTCCTTGACTAGTTTAATTGCTTCTTTGACTTCGTATTCTTTATTTTTGTCTATCTTTTGTTTTGAAGCCAAGTATTTTTTGCCCCTTGATCTTTTTCTTTGAACTTTCTTTTCAACAATTTTTTCTTCTTTGGGTTCTTCTTGAGGAATTTCACCACCTACAACCTTTATTCTTTCTCCTCCTTTTAGGCCCACGCCTTCAATTTTGGCTTTTTGTTTGGCTTCTTGTTCTGCCTTTTTCTTAAGCCTTAATTTATATTTTTCTTCTCCTGATAGATTTTCTTCAAGAGTTCCTGTAACAAATGCTGTTTTTGTTTTTCCCATATTTTTAAAAAATTCTAAACTCTAATATCTAAATTCTAAACTTTTGACTTTTACAATCAGATTAAGGTAGTCTATTTGTTTTATTCTTCTACCTTAACCCCCATGCTTCTTGCTGTTCCAGCAACAATTCTTTTGGCTGCTTCAAGATCGTCAGTATTAAAATCATCTATTTTCTCTTTGGCAATTTTTTCAAGCTGTTCTTTAGTCAATGTGCCAATTGTTTCTCTTAATGCCTGACCTGAGCCTTTCTCAAGACCAAGTTCTTTTTTAATCATTTCTGAAACTGGAGCCTTTTTAATCTCAAAATCAAATGATCTGTCCTCATAAATAGTAATTACAGCTGGGACAACTTGGCCTTTCATATCTTTAGTCCTGTCGTTGTAGGCCTTAACGAAATCCATAATAGCAACACCATGTTGTCCTAAAGCCGGCCCCAATGGGGGAGCTGGAGTTGCTTCTCCTCCTTTTAGATTCACTTTGATTACAACCTTTACTTTCTTTGCCATAATTTTGGATTTGATTGCAGAAGAAGCCTGTTTTTAGAGGGTTTCGACTACAATCAAATTGTCTCCCTCCACACTTTGATGCAGAGGTATTTTGATTATAAATGTTATTTTTGAAAATGTAAAGTTTGATATATATTAGGTATTTATTTTTGGTAGTATGAGCTGTGGTTTTATTATATTTTGATAAATATTGCTTTTGACACCAGTGAAATATATGATATAATTCATCCTATAATGTGTTTGATTATTTTATTGATGGTGAAATAAGCTTATGTCAGAAAATATTAGTAAAATCTCGCGTAGAGAATTTTTGAAATTGTTAGCTTTGACTGGTGGGGCTGCATTGGTTGCTAGTTGTGCCCCTAAAGCATTTGAGCAGCAAAGGCCTGAAGAAAACCTGTCGGGGTCTTCGTCATTAGATAAAAAGACTTCGACAGCAATAGACAAATTGGAAAATAGCCTTAGAGAGGTTGAGAGTGTTTTGGGAGGAGACGATGTTTCTATTGCTATTTCTTCTAATTTTCCCAGTATAGAGGATTTGGCCAAAGAATATAAAGTTCAAATAACTTATGGTCCAAGAGAAGAAAGGGTTATAGAATTGCCTGCCAGTCTAAGTCAGTTGGTTAAAGATAATTTAGATCCTTCTTTGGCAAGTGTTATTGCTCTGGGATCTCCACCCGCTTTACTTGAGCCTACACCTATTGGTGAGACAGCACTGTTAGTTTTACTTGGGACCGCTAGTGCAATTGCCGTTGCCAAATCAAGTACGGAAGTTTTAAGACTTATTGAGTTGAACAAACATACAATTGAAAGAAGGGGGCCTGAACTTGCTGAGTATATAAAAACTATAGTTGAAGCCGCTTTCTTGCAGCCTAATTCTCCTTTGCCTAAAGAGATTATTTGTTTGGCTGCAGCGGGTATTATTGAGGGTTGTACACATGCCTTATATCTAGCCGTTGAAGTTGAATCAAGAACTGTCCCTGGTGCAAAAAGGGTGGCTTCTATTATATTTGGTTTAACTGAGCAAGGCGAGGTTAAACAAATAACTGCACTATACAAAAGTGGGAATTTGGAAGGGTATAGGCAAGGTATTTTGAAAAGATTAGAAAAAATGGGGTTGCAGGCTTCTGTTTTAAATTCATGTGGTCCTTTTCCTCCGGTTGATAAGTTATTGGCTGGTCCTTGATTGTGGTTTATAAGGAAGATTGTTTGGAGAATCTTGGTGTTTTTTTATTTATTTTCTTCTTGTTTTTCTTCTTCTTGTTGTTCTTGTTGTTCTTCTTTTCTAATTAGTTTGATGGTGCCATCAGGGTTTATCTGTATTCCTTTAGCTCCTGTTTCTTTAAGGACTTCGTCTAGCTCTTTTATTGCGCTATCAACTTCTCGTTTGTGGGTAGGCCGAGTGCTACCAGCCCCTTTTTTTGGAGTTTTTTCCACTGTGATCTGATCGCTTGCTTGTTTTGCTTCTACCATGTTTTAATTATATCACAATAGTCTTTTAATTACAGCTATTTAGTGATTTTTGATTTGATATTAAATTTTAGGTAGAAATTGGTTTAAAGCAATTTTTTGTTTTAGATTGATATAACTGTTTAGACTTTTTGAATTTGCAAGAAATCAAGCTCGACTGGAGTCTCGCGGCCGAAGATGGAGACCAAAACTTTGACTTTACCACGCTCTTCATCCATTTCGCTAATCGAACCCAAGAATCCTGAAAATGGCCCGTCGACAATTTTGACCGCCTCTCCAGTTGAAAATCTGGTTTTGAACCTTTTTGCCGGTGTTGAGATAAATTTGAGAATGGTTTCTACTTCCTTTTCACTTAATGGGGTAGGACTTTTGCCAGCACCAACAAATCCTGTCACTCCCGGGGTGGTTCTGACAGCAAGCCAAGTTGCATCATCCATAATCATTTTAACCAAAAGATAACCAGGGAGAATCTTTTCTTTTACAGTCGATTTTTTACCGCTTCTTATAACGACTCTGTCTTGAGTTGGGACCATTAGTTCAAAGACATTTCTTTCAAAACCCATTGACTCAACTCTTTGTTTTAAGGTCTCAGCAACTCGCATTTCATGCCCTGAAGCAGTGTGAACCACATACCAGCGTGCAAGAGGATTTTCCTCTTTGTTGATTACAAAATGCCCTACAACTTTAACTGGCTGATCTTGTGTTTGTTCTTCTTTTTTTTCTTCTTTTGCTTTTGTCATCTTGTAAAGATTTTAGCTAATAAACTTGTAAAAAGGAAGTCTAAAACTCCCACATAACCTGCTACTATAGCCGAAAAAACAATTACTGTCAAAGTTAATCTTATTGTTTCTTCTTTTTTTGGCCAAGTGACTTTGGAGAGCTCTAGTTGAACTCCTTTAAGGTAATCAATTATTTTTCCCACAGCGCAATTCTACCAAAAACAACTTGCCAAGACAATATATAATTAAAGTATGGCAGGTAGAGAAAGGTTGGTTATTCTTTATATTGGCGATAGGCAAATGGTTGTTGCAAGATTTAGCGAATCTGGTCAATTTATACCAGTTGAAAGAAAAGATAGATTACCAGTGATTCCCAAAAATTTGCAAGGCGATTTGAGAAATGTTTCAGCCAGAGTTGCTTTTGAACTGTCGCAAATGAAACCCGATGTTTATGGTGAGATTGATACAAGTGATCATAATTTAATTGCAGAAGGCGAATGGTTTGATTCTTTGACTAAACTTTTGAAGGCAAAAGGGATTGGTAAAAAAAATCTGCCTGAAATTATAGCAAGAGGTTTTGGGGCGGCTAACCTTGATAGGAATAGCAAAAAGCAGTTGTTGGAAGATATAGCTTCGGTTTTGGATAGACTAGTTGAAACATCTTCAAAATTGTGAGAAAACTCCCCAATTTTTATTACGAAAAATTGGTTAGTAAGAGAATCCCCGGTTTAGTTGCCGGCCTTGATGAGGCAGGGAGGGGAGCGTTGGCTGGTCCTTTGGTTTGTGCGGCTGTTGTTTTTTCTGATTCTTTTTCAGAAATTTCCAAATTGGCCAAGGATCAAAAGATAAATATAAACGATTCCAAAAAGATGACTTCTTTACAAAGAGAGAAGTCTTTCAAATGGATTAAAAAAAATGCTTTGACTTGGGGGGTTGGGGTTGTAAGTGTTGCGGAAATTAACAATAAGGGAATTGCAAAAGCAACATTTTCGGGTTTTCGTCGGGCGATTAGAAATGCTGAAGAGAGGATAAACAGACGAATAAATTTTATACTCATAGATGCTTTTTATGTCCCATATATAGCTGGTATTAATATGCCAAGAAAAATGATAAGAAAAGCAAATAGAAAAGCTAAAAAGCTAAAAATCCAAGCTAGCCAATTGGCTTTGGTTCATGGAGACGAGAAGTCTTTTTCTATTGCCGCTGCGTCAATTATTGCCAAGGTTTATAGAGATAGACTAATGAAGAAAATTTCAGAGAAAAAAGCTTATCAAAAGTATAACTGGGGTAAAAACAAGGGTTATGGCACAAGAGACCACATCTTTGCTCTTAAGAAATATGGAAAGACAAGATTTCACCGCAGACTTTTTATTGACTCAATAATTGAAAGCTAGATTATTTGTCTTTTTTGGCTCTTTTTCTGGCCAATTCATCCAAAAATTTGAGGCGGTATTTTTTTTCTTTTCTGATTTGAGATTTAGGTTTGTATTCCTTTCTTTCTCTTGCTTCAATAACAATTCCCTCATCCAAAACGATTTTTTTAAATCTATTGATGAGTTTGTCTTCAGATTCACCTTTTTGTTTTTTGACAACAACCATTAAAATCGCCTCCTTTCTGATATAATCTTTTAAATTTTAACAAAATTATCAAACAACTGCCAGTGGCATTATGAAAGAAAGGATGAGCTCACAATTGAGGTTTGGCATAGAAGATAATAAGTTTTTTGTGCCTGAAAGCATCTTAGATAAAGATTATGGGGGTCAAATAGTTACTTTCCTTGAGAAAAGAAAAATTTGGCAACATAGACCAAAAGGAGATGCTGTTTTAATTAATTACAATGGTGAGAATATAGAAATTTCTTATTTTAACCCATTAAATTGGCAGGTGTTGGAAGTTGATAAGAGACCCAAGAAACTTGCTGCTGTTGTTATTGTTTGCACTTCTTTGGATTTGGAAGTTGTGCCTGTTGAGGATATGAAAAAGGCGGCTGTTTTTTATGTTTTTGAAAAAACTGGTGAGAAAGTTCCCAAAGAGGATAGAGAAGGAAAACTTATTGATCTAGGGCTTGTTGAAAGAAATGTTCTTAACTCATCATTGAGTGGTTTTTGTGTTTGGGAGGCAAGATTTGAAAAACCAAGAAAACCACGTTTTCCAATTAATCTTTTGGATAAAGAAAAAAGGCCTAGATCTTACAATTGGGCGCGTTATTTATGGCATCAGATGGTGTTAGAGTATCGCAGGTTTGGTTTTGAAGTAGTTGCTGATCCCAAAGCGCCAATTGTTGAAAGATTAAGGAATTCGAAAAACCCTCCAGATGATTTTAGCAGATTAAAGATGGGTTGGGGGGTTGAGATAAAAAATACTTCTTGTGGTTGCCATGCAAAAGTTAGTCTAAATGGGGATGTAGACTGGATTTACCAGTGTGGTGAGGAGAGTCATCACAATTTAAAGTGAGTTATTATTCTAAAATGGAGAAAGTTTTGATGATTTGCTCAACTTCGATTGATTGATTTGCGTTAAGAAGAGTTATAAATTTGCCGTTTACCTTTTTAACTACTAAATTTGGCTCATTTTTATACTTTGCTTGATACTCTGATTCAGAGTTCCAGACTTCTATTGGCAGGTCGTAGGATTGTCCGCCTGAATAAATTAAGACTACCGCATTTGGCCAGCCGTAAAGATTTTCTTTATCTGTTAGGGCTTTGTATTTTGGCGGATAGGCGATTTGAAAGCCGTATTTTTCATTTTTATAAATCTGCCAGCCGGCGGGAACGCTTGTAGTTGGGATGGGAGAGGGGGTTGGAGTTGCTGAAATTGTTGTTTCTTGAGTTGGTGTCTCAACAGTCTCTTCTACTTCAGTTTGATTTTCTGGTTTATTTTTTATTAATTGTTGGAGCTGAAGGTTTTGATAAACAAGAAGCCCGGTGACTCCAAGAAGAAGAACAATTACTATTGCCATTATTACATTGGTTTGCCCTTTGGAGGCCATTGATTAGTTTATACACCTATACTTGCCTTAAGTCAATGACTTTAAGAATCTTTCTTTCTGGGGTTGTGAATCCCAATGTGTCAGGTTAATCTACATCCGAATGGTTTATCTTTTTAATACAAAACTCAGCTTGTTGTGTTTTGCTGTTTAGTGTTTGTTAGACCCCTCTTAATCTTTTGCTCTAAAATGTTTACCTGGAAGAGATAATGATCCACACTATAATAAGAGCAATAATTGGCCAGAGGAACCCACCAACGACTCCACCTATGGTAGCTGGTATCCAGCCAAACATTAGACCTAAAAGAAGGCCCCATTCTGATATAGCATAAATCCAGATGCTCACAAATATTAATACTCCGGTAATAAATGCTCCAACGGGATACCAGTCGCTACTTTCGTCTTTTGGCAGAGGAGATGAAGTTTTCTTTTGTTTCAAAATTGTTTCGTCTTTCACCCTTTTCACCTCCTCTCCCTTGAGAGTCGTCGAGCATTGTGTGGTTGCCGCGTTAAATCCGATGTATCAATTTAATCCACATCCGATGCGGATTGTGTGGATTGTGGATTAGATTTTTAGGCAGGGCTGGAGGGAATCGAACCCCCAATAGCGGTTTTGGAGACCGCTGTTATGCCATTTAACTACAGCCCTACTAGTTTAATTATATCAAAGATTGTTTTTGTAATCGATTTTTTGAATTCCAACAGATAAGATTAACTCTACATTCAAAATTATTTATCTCTTTTTGAAGACAAACCATTTGTTTCCTGATATCCCCAGATCTGCAGAGTTGGGAGAAAACTCTGCTGGTTTTCTGCTTTCTATTACTTCAAACCTATTATTTCTTGCCCATCGATTTATTTCTTGAATAGCTTGTCGGCCATGTATTCTGCTTTCCCAAGTTCTGTTATCAAGAACTATCACAACAACTTGTCCGCTTCTGTTGAGAAATCTTTCGAGATCATATAGCAATCCTCTTGCTATGTCTTCTGGGTTTGGGGCAACTAATGAGATGTAATTTGGGCTAAAGGGGGGCAAATTGTCGACCTCTCTTGTAAAAAATATCATATTATTTGGGTCTGTTTTTTGATTAGGTTGAATGAATACTTTTCCGTTGGATTCGGCTATGGCTTTGGGGTCACAGCCCACCCACACAATATCGGGCGAGTCTGTTTTCCAAGAGCAGCGGGGATAGATTCCTCTTGCAGGATTTGTTTCGCCACATCCCACTTCAAGAATAGTTCTTTTGCCTTCAATTATTTTTTTAAATTCGCTAGGGGAGGGGTCGGCCTTGACTTCTACATAGGGTCTTCTAAAATATTCTTTTGACTCCATTTGCTTATTTGAGTTTATTTGTTTCTTTGTGAAGGGTGTGTTTTTTGCATTTTGGACAGAACTTTTTTATCTCCAGCTTTTTTTCCATATTAACTTTATTGCGGCTGGTTACATAGTTTTGGCTTCCGCAATCTTTACAGATTAAACCAACTATTTCTCTTGCTCCCTTTTTTGCCATGCTTTTTATTTTATCAGAAGCTTATTTTTTTTCAATTGGGGAAAATTTTAAGGTGGCAGTCTAAACCATATCGGATGTGGATCAGCTTGAAACATCGAATATTGTTGGAGAGCAATAAAAGCAAGCAGGGTTTTTTGCTTTATTTTGTGAGCCTGGATCGGGAATCCAACTCAAGACCTCATTCTTTAGACTTCAAGTCGCCGTAAGGTCAAGAATGCGCTCTCTTGCTAGAAGCAAGCAGGGTTTATTTTGCTTTATTGTGGGAGCCTGGATCGGGAATCGAACCCGAGACCTCATTCTTACCAAGAATGCGCTCTGCCGACTGAGCTATCCAGGCAACAAGAAGATTATAAAGGTTCTGTTCTATAGTATCAAGCAGGCATCTCCAAAAGAGTAAAAGCGGTAATTTTCTTTAACAGCTTCCTTGTAGGCTTTGCCAATTAGGCTTTTTTGGAAGCTTTTAAATTTGTCTTTGGTTTGGGGGTAAGAGGTGAAAGCTGAAACAAGTGCAAGCAAGGTTGATTTTGGCAGGTGAAAATTGGTAATAAGCGCATCTGTTAATTTAAATTTATAAGGTGGATAGATAAAGATGTCTGTTTTTCCTTGACAAGGACGGACCTTGTCAGAAGCTAATGTTTCAAGAGCTCGCACAGTGGTTGTGCCAACAGCAATTATTCTTTTTCCTTTACTTTTTGCTTCAAGCAGATTTTTAATTGTTTCTTTTTTGATCTCAAAATATTCAGAGTGCATTTTATGATCTTCCAGATTTTCGGTTTTGATTGGGACAAAAGTGTCAAGGCCAACATGCAGGGTGACAAACTCGATTTTTACACCCTTGTTTTTGATTTTTTCTATTAGACTTTGGGTAAAGTGAAAGCCTGCAGTTGGCGCGGCAGCAGAACCTTCTTTTTGAGCGTAGACTGTTTGATAGACTCGTCTCAAGTAGGATTCTTTTTGGCCGTTTTTAATATAGGGGGGTAGGGGAGTTTTGCCAAATTTTTTGAGAAAAGGAAGTAGTTTTTCTTTATCCATATCTGTTTTAACTAAGGTTCTTAAACCGCTTTCAACACATTCAAAAGTTTTGTTTTTGAAAATTATTTTTTTGCCCTTTTTTACTGCTGGCTTGGTTAGGACTTGCCATATTTGCGGAGAGATTTCTTCAAGAAAAAGTATCTCAATTTTTCCGCCAGTTTCCTTTTTGGCCATAATCCTTGCAGGGAAAACTTTGGTGTCGTTGAAGACTAAAACATCGCCTTTATTTAGGAATTTAACAATATCTCTAAATATATGATGGCTTATTTCGCCTTTATTTCGGTCTAAAACCAAAAGTCTGGAGCTATCTCTTGGATTAGCTGGCTTTTGGGCAATTAAATTTTGAGGGAGGAAATAATCAAATAAATTAGCCTTCATTGTTTGAATTAATATCAAAAATTCCAGCTGGAGTAAGTATATCACACTTTATCTTAAGTTTGTTTTGTTATTGAAAATAGAGGTAGAAGCTGTTTTAAGTTTAGTTTGAATAAAATTAAGAAACTGATTGATTTTTTGTGAAAGGCGTATATAATATATCCTATAAGTGTAAATAAGCTGTTTTATGGCAACTGAAATTTGGCTTGAAAATCATAGTGATTCAAAGAATCGTATTCTCTTTGGTGCTGAGGGTGAGATCCCCCAGGAGAATCTTGTTGCCGACGAACCGTTGGTAGTCACTAAAGATGAGTATCTAAAACTCCAATTGATTTCAGAAAAAGTAGTTAGTCTTATTGATAATTTTGATTTTGATGGCCGGGGTAGTGCGTCTGTGATTGGAGCTGACTTATGGGTGCTGGGTAGATGTAGACAGATAGATAGTTATGGTAATTCAGAAATGAGGTATGGAGGTCTTGATATTTATAAAGGTGAGGATGGTAGTTTTAAGATACTTGAAGTAAATCCGAGGGTTCAAGCTATGGGTTTGCAGGATCTTAGGCAAGATATCTTGGGTATACACGACCAACCTAGTTTGTTGGGACATCTAGTAGATTATCTAAAGGGGGAAAATTACAGTCGAATTTTAATTCTAGGTAGTCGAAAGAACCCTTTTTGGAGAGCCTATGAAAGGGTGGTCTCCAAGCTGTCAGATAGTGGGATGGAGGCTGTCTTTTGTGATGCAGAGGCTTTTGTCAATAAATATAATTTTGGGAGTTTTACTCCCTATATTATCTTGAGATTTTGTAGTAACAACATCTTTACATCCAAGTATCCGGAGTTGGAGGAGATAATAAGGAAGGAAAAAATACCCGTAATTAATCCTTTGATCTCTTCATATTTCGGTTACCGCGGTTTTATGAGACATTTAGTAAATGTAGAACCACAATTGTTTCCAGGGCAGATAGTTTTGGGGACTGATGTTACTGAAGAACAGATAATAAAGCATCCTTGGATTAAACTTGAAGCTGCAGGTGAGGCTTATGTTGTTAAATATACTGAGATTAAAAGGTGGGCTAAAGATGTTTTACGATCTCTAATAGCAAGGGATTTTGGCCAGGCAAGTAGCTTACTATTAGGTAAGAGTGGTGGAGATGCGTTGAGGATTAAAGAAATAGCTGATTTTCTTGAAAGAGTTCCTGCCGAGCAAGTTGTTTGGTTATGCCAAGAGGACGTTAGTCCTATTACTGCTAGGTTGTCGGTGGGTAATAGTAAAACAGATTTGAAGATTTTGCTTAGAGTGTATTGGTTTAAAGGATTTGATGATAGAATAAGAATTAGTTTGGAGGCATTTGGTTGTACAAGTGAGCAATTTGGCAGATCTAAAGGGAAAATTAATGCAGGTACAGGGATATCAGTGCCAGTGGTAGTTGAGTAAATGAGCATTCAAATGGAAGAATCATTTTTATTGGTCAGGTTTGATTCTTCAGGGGCAAAGATTTTGGCTGATAAAGATTCGAGTGTTGCAAGGGAAGTTGCGAGTGTAGCCAAAGTTTATCTGGCAGCGGAGGTTATTCGGCTGTTGGAAACCGGTGAAATAAATAATCAGCAGGTCTTGATCAAAAAGGAAGATTTAGATTTTTATGGCACAGATGTTTTGGCGGATTTGGTTGGGGAGAACAATAGTATAAGTCTTGATGTGCTAACTCTTGTTGGTTTGATGGTCAAGTATAGTTGTAATTCTTCAGCTTCTATATTGTCTAGGCTGTTTTTTAGCTCAAGAAAAATGTTAGAGAAAACAGCAAAAAAAGTTTGGGGGCTTAAAAACTTAAAATTAATCTCTGAGGACGGACAATATCTCAATAAGTTTTCTTTGCAAGACCTTCTTACACTCTTTAGGAATATTTATTATGAGAGAAGGGGAGACTATTGGGATTTTTTGAGAGAAAAACTTAGAACCTCTCGCAACATATACTATCTCTTTGATCAAAAAGAATTGGAAATTTTGGGTTGTAAGTCTGGTACCAAGAAAGATGGATCGTTTTATTTTATAAATGACTGTGGTGTTTTTAGATATAATGGAAAAACTTTTTTTATGGGTGCGATGGTGAGTAATAAAAGTATATCTCAAGCTGTGTTAAGAATTAGAGATATTGGTGCAGAATTGTTGCTTGTGGCAAAAGATAATAGTTAGGGTAAACAGGGTTTGACCCTGTCCATTTGTGCTGGGGCCAGGATTCGAACCTGGGTAGCCCATACGGGCGACAGTTTTACAGACTGTTGCGTTTGACCACTCCGCCACCCCAGCTTTAGTTTTATCTTGTTCTTCTTTGGGGAGGCGACAGTTTTATCCCGCCGTTGGCGGGATTGCGTTTGACCACTCCGCCACCCCAGCTTTAGTTTTCAAGGTTTATTTTATCAGTTTTTTTAAGGCTTCTCCACCTTTGTATGATTTTAGTTTTCTTTCTCTTATTAGAGCTTGCTTTTTAGTTTCAAATTTCTCAAGGTGTATTATTTTATATGGTATATAAGGTTTGGTTGATCTTGTTTTACCGAGATTGTGTTGTTCAAGTCTTTTTTTCGGGTTGCTGGATGTTCCTATATACCTTCTGCCATTTTTTAGGCTTTCCAAGATGTATACCCAGAAAGTCATATTATTAGGAGTCTGAGCTGCGACAGTTTTATCCCGCCGTTGGCGGGATTGCGTTTGACCACTCCGCCACCCCAGCTAGAAAAATTCTAAATTCTAAGCACTAAATTCTAAACAAGATTAATTCTTATATATTATATCTGGAGCCGTCTTAGGGATTCGAACCCTAGACCTGCTGTTTACAAAACAGCTGCTCTACCGCTGAGCTAAGACGGCGCAAAGCATTTAGATTATACCAATAAAAGAGGAGAAAATGAAGCAAGTTCACCAAAATTTTGACCCCGCTTTCGGGGTCCCGGTTGAATTTTTCCCCGGAATTAATCCAGGTGGGTGGGCTCAGCTTTAGCTACTTGGAGCTAGAGCAATTTGCCCTCCCTTAAAGAAAGCTGGTGAGGAAAAAGCTTCCCCGGAACTTCCCTCTAAAGCAGGGTCATAATTATTATAACAGCTAAATCAAGTCTTTGAAAAGGGCCAATTTAGATTTTAGATTAGATTACCTTGGGGTATAAGAATATTAAGGAGAAAGTTAATAATGGGGTTAAGAAGAGCATTTAGTGGTGAAACTCCGCGGTAGGAGAAGAAAATAAGTATAAAAATTAGTATTAGGCCATATTGGTTTAAAAAGCGATCGGTTTCTTCTGCTTCTTTTTGAGGAAGAATGCCAACCAATATTTTTCCTCCATCAAGCGGGTGAATGGGTATTAAATTAAAGACACCAAGCACTAGGTTTATAAGAATGATTAGATAGAAAAGTGGGGTAAGAGAAGCTAGGGCAGAAAATGGGGTTGTTAGCTGTAAAATAATTGCAAAGATAGAGGCAGTTATAAAATTTGCCATTGGGCCAGATAGGGATATTAAAGCAGTGTCTTTTCGGGGATTTCTTAAGTTAAAAGGATCAAAACTAACCGGTTTTGCCCAGCCAAAAACAAAGGGGGAACCAAAAAGAATAAGAAAAAAAGGTACAATTACAGTTCCATAGATATCGATATGTTTTAGGGGGTTAAGACTTAATCTACCCTCAAGTTTTGCAGTTGGATCACCAAGCCTATATGCCATCCAGGCGTGAGCAGCTTCATGTACGCTGATGGCAATTAAAAAGGCAATGATTTTATAAATTATTAGCATTTTATTTTTTAAGTCTTTCTAGTATAATACAATTCGCGTGATTTTTCATTTTTAATTTAGTAGAATTATAGATATGTCATACATTTGTCAAATTTGCGGAAAAGGAAATGTAGTTGGTCGCTCCCATACTCACAAGCGTGGTGTGGCGGGTAAGAGGTGGAAGAAAAGAACCACTAAGACTCCACGTCTTTTTAAGGTTAACCTGCAAAAAGTTACAGTTTTTATCAATGGGGAAGAGAAGCAAATGCGCCTTTGTACAAAATGCATTAAGAGAATTAAGAAGTATAAATCAATTGGGGAATACAAGAATATTTCTATAGTTTAGGATCTAAGAGAATTTTGAGGGTATCCAACTCTAAATTGTTCCCAGCTTACGGCATTTTTTCCTTCTAGTTGTACCTTGTCCAAAACTAAATTATTTCCTTCTAAATGAGAGCTTATTATTTTTAGCCTTTTTTCATCTGACTCTTCGGTTAATTTCACCTTTGTCCACGCGCAGGGCCACGGATACATCGCGTGAACAAAGTTGTTTAAATTCTTGGCATTTACGGCGATTTTTTTTATTTTTAATAAAAGGAATTTCCATATATAGTCCTTTTTTATTTGTTTTTAGGAATTCAGGGTGTATAAATGCGTCTTCTTTTTTAATTTCTCGACAGTAGATAGCCTTTTTGTCATCCTGTTTTTTGGGAGTAATTTTTCCTTCCAAGTAAGCCGGCAAAAGCTCAACTAAAACATTGGCAGCTCTTTCAAATAACCGGTTTCTTAGTGTTTCTGTGTTATCTTCTTCTTTGATTTCTGCTCTAAACTGGCTGATTATTGGCCCGTGGTCAAGGAGAGAATCAAGTTTAATTATTGAAACACCAGTTTCCTTTTTATTTAAGGTGATTGCAGCCTGAACTGGTGAGGCGCCTCTAAATTCAGGCAAGAGTGAGGGGTGAATGTTTAGAATCCCTTTGGGGAAATAGTTTATAACTTGATCGGGGATTATTTTGCTGAAAGAGGCTAAAACTCCAAGATCACTTTTAATCTGGCTTTTTAAAAAATCATCAAGATTATAAAAAATAGGTATTTTTTGTCTGTAAGCCCATTTATCAACTGCTGAATATGTGATTTCTTTTTTTCTGCCTGTTGGCTTTGGTGATTGTGTAACGACTGCGGCTATTGAATTGCTTCCGTCTTTGTATCTAAAGTTTTTTTGCAAGGCATCAAGAATGGGGATTACATAATCCGGCGTGCCGAAAAAAACAATTTTAGTGTTTATTATATTTCTACCTTTTCCCATCCTTCTTCTGTTAACTCATAAAGAGGTTGTTTTTGTTTTAATAAATGATCAACAAATACAATTCCGTTTAGATGGTCAACTTCATGCTGAATTATTTGAGCTTGGAATCCTTTGAAAGTTTCTGTCTTTTTATTGCCTTCTAGGTCTTGATATTCAAGGGTGACTTCATTTGCTCTTTTAACATAACCGTAGTAGTCAGGAATAGAAAGACATCCTTCAAGCGGCGGCCTTTTCTTTTTTGTTTTACCTTCTTTTATGGCCAATATTTTGGGATTAACTATAATTCTTATTTTTTCGTCTTTGTCAACAAAAGCAAAGATTGCCAGCGGCTTTCCAATTTGGCAGGCAGCGAGACCGACACCCTCTGGATCTTTTTGTGATTTTAAAGTGTCAATCAAGTCTTTTGCCAGACTTTTTAATTTTTTGTCAAATTTTTTGACAGTTTTTGATTTTTGCCTTATAACAGGGTCTGTTGAGAGAACTATTTTTCTAATCATAACACTGATTATACCAGATTTTTGGCTATTCTAGTTCTTGAAGCTGTCTTTTGGCAGTCTGGTCATTGGGGTCTATTTTTTGGAGGATATAGTTTAGCTCTTCTTTTGCTTTATCTTTTTGGTTTGTTTTGATATATAAGGTTGCCAAAGCCAAATGTGGTTCGCGGTAATTGGTTTTCAAACTGATACTTTTTTCAAAGTTTTCTTTAGCTTTATCTAGCTGATCTGATCTAAAATACATTAGGCCAAGGTTGTAATAAACTTTGGGATCGGTGGGGGCAAGCTGCGTAATTTCAATTAATGATTCTATTGTTTTATCTTTGAAATTTGGGTCTATGATTGAGATTTGAATTAGAATTGCCGAGAGATCTTTTTTGAAGATAACATTGTTGGGTGACATTTTAATGGTTTCATTCATTTCATTTAGAGACTGATTGATTAGCTGTTGAGTGGTTTTTACATCGCCCTTGTTATATGAGCTGATTGCAAGGCCAAATGTAGATTTAGCAAGCTCATCAAGGAGGGTTGGCTCATAAGGGTTTAGGTTTATTGCCTTGGTTAAGTAATATCTGGCGGCGGTATAATTTTTGTTGATATTTTGATTTTTACCTTGGTTGTAATAGAAATCTGCCCGCCAATAATTTATGATTGTATGGGCTGCCAAGATTAGTAAAATCAGAGGAACAATAAGAGTAAAGTTATAGTCATAGTCATTTTTTTCTTTTCTTTTTTCCTCTTCTTCTTGGTTTAAGCAAAAGGAAATGGCCGGGTAAAGGAAGAAAAGAAAGTTTGTTACTACCACCGAAAAGCCAAAAATATTGGTGATTAAAAATCCAATTTTTCCTGCAAGAAGGGAAATGTGTTCTAGTTTAATTATTCTTTCTTTGTTTTTTCTGGCCTTAGTGGAAAAAGAATTTTTGTAAAGAAAAATAAGGGAAGATGATATTAGAAGTAAGTATGATAAAAAACCCAAAATTCCGGTGTTGGCAAGATAATTTAAATATTCGTTGTGGGCTTTGTTGTAAATAAAATTCCATTCGGAGGTTAGGTTGTGTTCTTGGGGTTTAAATTTAAAATAAGAAAGAGCAAAGGTTTCAGGGCCGCTGCCAAAAAGGGGGTAATTTTGCCAGATTTTCAAGGCTCCTTTCCAAACTATTTTTCTTATTTCTCCTGATTCGGTTCCTCCTGTTTCAAGAGATGTTGTGTTGGTTGTGATTGGCGCTTCTTTATTTTTCAAGACAATATCGCCAAAAGAAGGAGTCCAAGGAGTTCCCACCAAAAAGGTGATAAATATGATTATGACTGTTAGGTAGAAAAAGTTTTTAGGGTTGTATATTTTATTTTCTTTTTCTTTAAATCTAAGTAGTGGCAGCCAAAAAACAAGCCAAGAAAATGCAAATCCAAGAATGCCTGATCTTGATTTGGTGAAAAGAAGAACAAGAAAGTAGACTAGAGTAAAAATAAAAATGAATTTTGAGCTCTTTTTTTCTTTAAAAACGAAGAAGGGGAGGAAAAATATTAAAACTATAAAAGCCGCAAGCCAGTTTGGCTGACCTAGACTGGAAAAGACTCTATTTTGCACATCCTGAACCCAGATGTTTTTGTCAATTCCTGCTTTTTGCAAAACGGCATAAAGACAAACCAAGACGCTTGATAAAACTATTGCCTTGACTATTTTTGAGACTTTTTCTTTTGAGATGTTATTAACGAAAGCCCAGTAAAGAATGCTGTAGGAAAATAAAGATAAAAGGCCGCCATTAAACCTTGAGTAATAGCCAAAAATAGAAAGATTCTTGTCTATTGAGAAGATGGTTGAAATTATGTTTGCGGCAAGAAAAATTAAGATTGGCAGATCAAGAGGGGTTTTTTGGAAGTTTATTTTTTTTGAGACTAAGATTTTGACAAGCCATAGAGAGGTGATTATGGAGGTCATAAGATAGATAAAAACCATCTTATTGAATTCAAAAAGCTCAGATGTAACAGGGATCACAATTAGGGGCAGAAGGAGGAATGTGGTAAAAAAGCAAATAAAAATGGCCTGATTTATCTTTTTAATCATCGCTTTGATTTTATGTTTTTAGCACCTTCGGGTCAATGATTGTTTGGAATTATGAGTTATGAATAAGGAATTAAGGGATATGAATTATGGGGAGATTGAAGACAGTATTAAGTAGTAAGGAGTAAGTAGTAAGGGAAGAGCAACCCAACTCCGGGAGTTGGCTAGGTTCAAACCTCGGGTCAAAATCGAGGTTTGAAATGTTTCTTGACAAGGACGGACCTTGTCAGAGATACCTAATCCAACCAACTCCGGGAGTTGACTAGATTTCAACCTGGGGTCGTTGTTTTATTGTATCATTGGTTCAAAATGTTTGAATAGGCTATTGTGTAAGGTAGGTTAGAGAATATTTGTGTAATGATGTTTTCGTTTAAGACGAAAAATGGATTTCTTTTTTGCTTTGCTCCTATGAAGCATTGGTTGAAGGTGTTGGCATATAATTTTTCAATATCTTGATTTGGGTTTTTGTAAAGTTCCATCTCAAAGGTGGTTGTCCAAAACGCAATTAATACTTTTCCCAGACTTGCTCTAAAAAGATCTTCCGATATATCTTTTAGAATAGAGAATTCTGTTTCTACTGCTCTTTTTTCTTGAGTGTATCTCTCTCGTTCAAGATAACTAATATCATTCTGGAAATCTTTTAGGTAATTTATTATGTGACTCATTTCGTGAATCAAAATCATGATCTGGTGGCGAGGGTTAGAGTATTTATCGATCGTTATTAAGAAAGAATCTTCTATCTTATTATATTTAATAAAGCTTGGTTCTCCTTTTGTTATCCTAATTTTGTGTCTAAATGCGGCAAGAGAGGGATATTTTTTAAACAGGAAGTCTTTTACTTGATTAATACTTTTGAAAGGAAATTCGGAAAGCTGGCAAATAAAGCAGGGTAAATTAAATTCAGAATAAAACCACGAAGGCAATTTGCCAATTTTAGGTAAAAGAAGGTTATATTGTTTGATTATTTTTTCTTTGTTTTCTTTGAATTTCTGGAAGTCTTTTGATGGTATTCTAAATTTTTTTATAGAAGTTTCTAAAGGAGTTGAATTTTCCTTTTTCAAAAAATAATCTATGCGGGTTAAGATTAATCTCAAGAATTTATCCTCAGCTTCTTTTTTTGGGAAATTAAGATCTTCCCATAGCTTTTTCCTTTTTTCAGGGAGTGTATTGTTTATTTTTTGATTGATTCTGCGTATTAGAGTGATAGGAAGTAAAGAAAAATAGTCATTTATTGCTTGATAGTAAGGTTCTGAATAGGATTTTCTATGATCAATCTTTATTAAAGTCTTTTTGGCAAAATCTTTTTCCAGCGATTCTATTATCCAGTGGCGAATATAGGTTTCTTTGGAAGAAGTTTTTGGAGTTTCTATTTTTAGGTAGTTTTTTTCTGCTTTTTTGATATTAGTTTTGACTATTTTTTCAAGGTAGTCTGAAGAAGTAATTACACCAGCATCTTGGTATTTTTTTTTGGTATTCTTCCAAAAGTTCTTCTGTTTTTTGTAGTGTAGACATCTTGTAGTGATTATACTGTTTGTTTATATTAATTATAAGCCATATCGTTTATTACTTTATTTTTGAATCTAGCAGATTTTACTTTTTGATCGTTGAAAAATAGGCTTTGGGTGTGCGAATTATTTATTAGCGGCAAGAAAGAATATGGACTTGTGAATAGTTAATCAAGAGTGTGAATTATGGGGAGATTGAAGGCAGTAGTAAGGGAAAGGAATATGGATTTAAGATTTATGAATTAAGGGAAATTGAATAATCTTGACAAGGACGGACCTTGTAGCAGCAAATTAAGGTTTATGGTCTTTATTCCGATTGAGTTTTGGTACTATAATCTAAGATAGAAGATATGAATAAAAAAGCATCAGACCGATTAATTGAAGTCTTGTTTCCTAAGAAAAAGTTTAAGGAGTATCTTGAGAGATTTAAGATTCAATCTCTTAAAAAAGCTGAAAAAAGCGTTCTTGAAAAGTTATTTATTAGGATAGTTGAAGACTTTATGAAGGGTAAGATTGGCTTCGATGAATTTTCTTCGATTTCAAATTATTTGTGGTGGCATGGTGGTGTAATGGCTGGGAAAGAGAATGAAGACAAGGAGTTTTACAATATTTTACAACAGGCGGGAGAGTTAAGTTTTTATATAAGATCGGAAAGTGAGGATGCCCGAAGACTTAGCCTCTCAGTGTTAAATCAGGTACTTGGTTATTACAAGAGGTTGTCAAAAAGGTTGCTTAAACAAAATTGTATTAATACCCCGGATAATCTTTGAGGAAGGGTGTGGAAGATTATATTCTTGCACTGTAGCCAAGTGCTTTATCTCCTTGAAGAAGCACACCCTTCCTGGTACTAGCTACTTATTAGGTTTTATTTCTTAATCTAATCATCCCATCTAGAGATCGTCTTACCTGAGTTATCGTCTCTTGTATGACCAGAGCCGGGAACATATGTTCCGTCTTTGTATGTGTCCCAGCTGATGTGTTGGCCCCGTTCTCTGTCATAGATTACCTCGTGAGTTCCTCCAAATTCATTTGGAGTTGATGAAGACCCTCCGTCTTTTAGAAGATCGGCGGGCTCTTTAGGATCGTTACCTGGTTCAGACATTTTACACCTTCCTTTATAGTAATTTGGTTTAAGGTTATTCTTGTAGCTTTCCAGGCTTTGCTCGGAATTAACCTCCTTTAGTTTAAAAAGTGCTGTTATTGGAACCTCCCCTCGCTATTGAGGTAGATCCAGATTATTTTTCTTTTAGCAAAAAAAACATTAAAAGTCAAACCTTGCGGGGTTAATAATAATAACTCTTGTCATTTCTTTTTCAGTTCCTCTTTGCAATCTATTTTTGAAAAGATATACTTTAGGCGAAATGAGGAACTATTTAAAAGATCTTAAAAATTTGAAACTAGGCAGGATAAATTTAAAACTTGACAGCCTTAATCCCAAGCCGGTTTTTTTGAAAGTAATTTTTGGTAAGATTTTAGGCCCTTTATCTTTTGATGTTGGGATAGATTTAGGAACTGCCAACACCTTGGTTTGGGTAAAGGGCAAGGGGATAGTAATAAGAGAACCATCGGTTGTGGCAAGAAGAAAGAAAACAAAAGAAATCTTAGCTATTGGTACAGCAGCAAAAAGAATGCTTGGCAAAGCCCCAGCAACAATTGAAGTGGTAAGGCCTCTTAAGGATGGTGTGATTTCTGATTTTGATGCTACAGAAAGTATGCTTTCTTTTTATATCAAAAAAGTTCACGAAACAGGAACAACAGTGCCTAAAATTCCTCGTCCGCGTGTGGTGATAGGTATTCCTTCTGGAGTAACTGAGGTTGAAAGAAGGGCGGTTTCTGATGCGGCACTTTCTGCCGGCGCAAGAGAGGTCCACTTGGTTGAAGAGCCTTTAGCTGCGGCAATTGGAGCCAAACTTTCGGTCGAGCGACCTGAAGGAATTTTGATGGTAGATATTGGGGGCGGAACTACAGAGATTGCAGTAATTTCTCTTGGGGGTATAGTTTTAGGAAAATCTATCAGGGTGGCAGGGGACGAAATGAATGAGGCTATTATTAATTATGTTAGGCTTAAATATTCACTTTTGTTGGGCGAAAGCACAGCTGAGGATGTCAAAATAAAAATTGGCACTTGCATAGTTGATAAGGAAAAGTTTTATGTTGTTCGCGGGCGGGATTTGGAGCGTGGTTTACCCAAGTCGATTAAGCTTTCAAGCGCTGAAGTACAGGAAGCTTTATCGCCAATAATTAACGAAATAGTGGGAAATATTGCTGATTTGTTGGAGGAAACTCCGCCTGAACTGATGGCTGATATTATGAAGGATGGTATTTATCTTGCTGGTGGCGGATCGCTTCTTTCTGGTATTGATAAGGTGATTAGTGAGGCTGTTAAGATACCAGTTAATATAGTTGAGGATCCTCTTGCTTGTGTTGTTAGGGGTTGTGGTAGGTTGCTTGAGGATCCAGCTCTTCTTTATAGAGTAAGATTAACAAGGGGCCTTTAATTTATGTTTTATAGCAGTGAGGAAAAACAACCAGGTATAGTTTGGTTATTTAAGGGATTGCTGTTTTTGTCTTTTTTGATTTTGTTTGCAAGGTTAATTGAACTCCAGATAATTAAAGGCAGTTATTTTCGCTCTCTAACCGATAACAATAGAATCAGGAAAGTAAGGATTGATGCTCCAAGAGGTAGAATTCTTGCTCGTGGCGGGGAAGTATTGGCAGACAATGTTGAATTAAAGAAATCCATAATCTTTGATTCCACTTATGGATATATTAAGTCCGACAAGGTTGAAAACGCTTCTGATGAAGAGAAGATATCCGAATGGAAGAGAAATTATCCTTTGGGGGAAAAAGCTGCCCATATTACTGGTTATTTAGGTGAGGTAAGCCAAGATGAGGTGTCTAAAGTTAATCCTGATTGTATAGATCGCGGCCCTTTTAAACTTGGAGATCTTGTTGGCAGAGGAGGTTTAGAGGAGAGGTATGATTGTATTTTGGATGGGGTGGATGGTGAGAAGTTAATTGAAGTTGATACCACTGGCAGGAAAGTAAGGATACTGGGGGAGAAAAAAGCAATCTCTGGCAGTGATTTAAGAACAACCATTGATTACTCGCTTCAAGTAAAAGTGGCGGAATTAATGGCAGACAAAAAAGGGGCGGTTTTGGTTACCGATCCAAAAGGTGAAGTTTTAGCTTTATATTCCTCTCCTTCTTTTGACCCTAATTATTTTATTAATAAGCAGACAGATAAAGTAAATAAAATATTGAAAGATAAAAATATGCCGATGTTTAACCGTGTTATTGGTGGGGTTTATCATCCTGGTTCTACTTTTAAGCCTTTTGTTGGTTTGGCGGCTTTGGAGGAAGGAAAAATAGACAAAGATTTCCACTATGAGGACAAGGGTCAAGTAATTTTGGAAACTCCTTATGGTGTTTTTAAGTATGGCAACTGGTATTTTTCTCAATATGGTAGAACTGAGGGGCAGGTGGATTTGGTTCGTGCTTTGGCAAGATCAACCGATACCTTTTTCTATAAGGTTGGTGAGCTTCTGGGAATAGACTATATTGATAAGTGGGCAAAAATATTTGGTTTTGACAGTAAAACTGGAATTGATATTCCGGGTGAAATTGCTGGACTTGTCCCAAATCCAGAATGGAAATTGCGCGTAAAAGGCGAAAGCTGGTTTTTGGGTAATACTTACCATCTTTCCATTGGGCAGGGTGATCTGGCCGTTTCTTTAGCAGAGCTTAATCGAGCTGTTGGAGTTATTGCAAGTAAAGGTTATTTGTGTCGTCTTCACTTGGTTGGGGATGATGATTGCAAAAAAATAGACTTGAGGGAAGAAAATATTAATCTTGTTAAAGAGGGAATGATTCAAGTCTGTCAAACAGGAGGTACTGCTTATCCCTTTTTTGATTTTGGACAAAAAGTTGCCTGTAAAACTGGTACTGCTGAAACAGGCAAAAAGGATGTTAATCATGCTTGGTTTACCTTTTTTGCTCCGGCTGAAAATCCCGAAATAGTAGTAACTGTTTTTGTTGAGGAAGGTGGGGAAGGATCAAAAGTAGCAGCTCCAATTGGACGAGAGATCGCCAATTTTTGGTTTGAGAGAAAAAAATGAAGTATCAGGATAAAAAGGAATACTTGATTGCTCTTTCTTGCTTTGTTCCTTTTGGACCAGCTCGTTTAAATTTGCTTCTTTCTTATTTTAAGAGTCCTGAAAAAGTTTGGAATCTTAGTTTCGAGGAGCTTAAAGAAGTTGGTGTTAAAGATTCTTTAGCCTCTCAGTTTGTTTCTTTTAGGTCTGATTTTGATTTGAAAGAGTATCTTTTTAGACTTGAAAAAATTGGTGTTTACTGCGTTTTTAAAGGTGATGACAACTACCCCAAAAACCTTCTTGAGATAGATTCTTCTCCTTTTGTTCTTTATGTGATGGGGGAGATTAAAGAAGAAGACAGCCAAGCTGTAGCGATTGTTGGTTCAAGGAAGATGAGCTCATATGGGAAGGAGGTTGCAGAAAGATTTGCTTTTGAATTGGCTGAGGTTGGTTTAACTGTTGTTTCAGGATTGGCAAGAGGAATTGATACAGTGGCGCATAAATCAGCTCTTGAGGCTAAAGGTAGAACGATTGCCGTTGTTGGTTCTGGTCTTGATAGGATTTATCCTCCCGAAAATATAGCTTTATCATCTTTAATTGCCAAAAATGGTGCTGTTGTTTCTGAATATCCTTTAGGCTATCCAGCTTTAAGGGTTAATTTTGCTTCAAGAAATAGAATTATTTCAGGTTTATCAAAGGCAATTTTAGTGGTTGAGGGTGCTCAAAATAGCGGAACTTTGTTGACTGCCTCTCATGCTGCCAGTCAGGGAAGGCAGGTTTATGCAGTTCCGGGGCAAATCACTTCTCCTTTGTCTTTTGCACCCCATTTTTTGATTGAAAATGGTGCTAAAATTGCTTTTAGCCCAAAGGATGTTATTGAGGATTTTGACTTGCAGTTTAAGGTTGATAAAGAAAAAGTTCAAAAAATTATTCCCAGTGATGATATAGAGGCAAAAATTATTGATTCTTTAGCCTCTGAATCTCTTCATCTTGACGAAATTGCTAGAATTTGTGGGTTGGCAGTTTCTTTAGTATCATCTAAACTTATGGTTATGGAAATGAAAGGAATGGTTAGGAATTTGGGAAACGGAATGTATGGGTTAAGTAGCAATTAGAAAGTAGTAAGTAGTAAGGGGAAGGAATATGGATTTAGGATTTATGATTTATGAATTAAGGGGTATGAATTATGGGAAGGAACAGTCATCAACCATTAACCATTAACCATTAACCATTAACCATTGATCATTGACCATTGACTATGAATCTAATAATTGTTGAAAGTCCGACAAAAGCAAGAACACTTTCCAAGATTTTGGGCAAGGATTATCTGATTGAGGCGACAATGGGGCATATCAAGGATTTGCCCAAAAGCGAGCTTGGAGTTGATATAGAAAATAATTTTAAGCCTGATTATCGTTTGGTTTCCAAAAAGAAGGAGACTATAGACAAAATAATCAAGGCAGTTGAAAAGGTTGGTGACAAAGGATTGGTGATTCTTGCTACAGATCCTGATCGTGAGGGAGAGGCAATTGCGGCTCATACTGCTGAGGTAATTTTAAGTAAGGCCAGAATAAACAAAGACTCTCTTAAAAGGATAACTTTCCATGAGATTACAAAAGAGGCTCTATTTGAGGCTTTATCTTCATTGGGTGATATAGATTATCATCTTGTAGATGCTCAGACTGCTCGTAGAGTTCTTGACAGACTTGTTGGTTATAAGCTTTCACCTCTTTTATGGAAGAAAGTTAGGCGTGGTCTTTCTGCAGGCCGTGTTCAGACGGTTGCTGTAAGGCTTATTGTTGAGAAAGAGCGGGAGATCGAAGCTTTTGTTCCTCAAGAGTATTGGGAAATAAAAGCTGAGCTTAAAAAAGACAAAGAGAAATTTTTGGCAAAACTGGTTGAAGTGGATGGCAAGAAAGCTGAAGTTAAAAATTCAGATCAAGCTCAAAAGATAGTCTCCGATCTTGAAGAGTCAGAGTATCTGGTTTTTGATGTTTCCAAAAGAGAGGTTAAAAAGGCTCCTCATCCTCCGTTTACAACATCAACTCTAACTCAGGTGGCGGCAAATCTTTTTTTCTGGTCTTCAAAAAGAACAATGAGCGTTGCCCAAAGGCTTTATGAGAGGGGACTTATTACTTATCATCGTACCGATTCGGTAAATATTGCCCAAACCGCTCTTGATAAGGCTAGAGATTATATTAGAAAGAATTTTGATGAGGAATATTTATCTGCCTCGCCGCGGGTTTTTAAAAATAAAGCAAAATTGGCTCAAGAGGCGCATGAGGCAATAAGGCCGGCTGATGTTTTTGTAAAGCCATACAGCAAGGAGGTTGATTTAGAGCCTGACGGCCACAGGCTTTATGAGCTTATATGGAAAAGATTTCTTGCAACTCAAATGGCTGAAGCTATTTATGATGAGACAAAAGTAAAAATAAAGGCTCAAGGAAAGGGAGATTATCTGCTTTTGTCTTCAGGGATTGTTTTAAAGTTTGATGGTTGGAAGGTTCTTTATTCTAAAAAAGATGAGGATATTTATCTGCCCAGTCTTGATAAAGGTGATAAGTTGTCTTTGGTAAAGGTTTTGTCTGAACATAAATTTACTCAGCCTCCGGCTCGATTTACTGAGGCTTCTTTAATTAAAACTCTTGAAAAGTTGGGTATTGGGAGACCTTCAACTTATGCTCCGATTATTTCAACCATACAGCTTAGGAATTATGTTGAAAAAAAGGATGGCAAATTTTTCCCAACAAAAATTGGTATTGCGGTTAATGATTTTTTGGTTCCAAACTTCAAGGATATTTTTGATTACTCCTTTACGGCAAGAATGGAAGATGATTTGGATAGAATTGCAAAAGGGGATCTTGTTTGGCAGGATGTTATTGGCAAGTTTTGGCAACCCTTTGTTTTGATATTGGATGATGTTGAAAGAAATTCGCAAAGAGTAAAAATTGAAACGGAAACCTTGGGTAGAAAATGCCCGGAATGTAAAGAAGGGGAGTTGGTGATAAGAATTGGTAGGTTTGGCAAGTTTATTTCCTGTTCTCGTTTTCCTGATTGTAAATATAGAGAAAAGTATGTTGAGAAGGTTGGGATTAAATGTCCTGAGTGTGGCGAGGGGGAAGTTGTGGTTAAAAAGACTTCAAAGGGGAAGAAGTTTTATGGTTGCTCCCGTTTTCCTGATTGCAAATGGGCCAGTTGGAAACTGCCGAGGAAGTAGGTTATAGAGACTTAATTTAAGAGTGATTGTTATGAATGATTTTTAAATAAGCTTGAGTTTTATGTAAGATAAAATTCTAGGTTTTTGACTAAATTTATCTTTTTAGGTTAGAATAGTTTAAGTAGTGAGTATGAAAAATAACGGCTCTTTATTAATATTTTTATTTATTTTAGTCTTTAGTGCTTTACTTTTGTCATTGAAGAACTATTTCGATATGAGGTCCTTGTACTGCGATTTAATTGAAAGTGTTATGGTGGAAAGGCGATATATTTATCCTATTCTTAGTAAGATAGATGATCCTATGAGATATGGTTCAGGAGGCAGTGATCCTGATACTAAAGATCTAAAAAACCCTATCACTACAAAAGAGAAGTATTTTAAGTATTGTAAGTAGTTTTGGTCATTTCTTTGTCGGATTAGATATTTTTTATGGAATAGGGTTTATTGCCGGTTATGCTTAATGATAGAAATTATTTTATTGACTATAAGTATCTTTTAATATTTTGTAAAAGGCAATGGTGTGGGGAAGTTTCCTAAAAGGCGAGGTTATAAAATCTTCTTCTAATATGTATAAAGGGTTTGTCTTTTGTTTTGCTTTTGGAAAGCAAAGCTTGAAGGTCTCAGCATAAAGTTTGCTTATATCTTGTTTTGGATTTTCGTTTATTTTTATTTCAAATATAGTTTTCCAGATTGTAATTAATATTTCTCCCAAGAAGGCTTTGTATAGATCTTCTGATGTTTCCTTGAGAAAATTTAGTTGAATTTTTATCGCATTTTTCTCGCTACCATACTTTCCTTTTTCAAATATTAAATCTTTCCCCTTTTTAAGATTATTAATTAGAGATATAACATGACCTAGCTCGTGAATTAAGACTAGGGTGTAGTGGCGGGTGTTTTTCTCTGCAATATTTATTTCTATAGTATCGGTATTTTTGTTATAGATGGTGTGGTTAGTTTGATTATTATTGTTTTTTATGATTATTTTACTTTCAAATTTTTTTAGAATGGGATACTCTTTACTTAGAGTGGCAAAAACTTCTTCTTGGGAATTGAAGAGGTAGTTTTCTAGTTGGCAGACAAAACAAGGCAGATTGAATTCTGAGTAGAACCATTTTGGTGTATCTTTGAGTTTTGGCAAATCTTTTTGGATTTGTTTTATTAGACTGTTTACGTTTTTATAAAATTCTTGGCAGTCTTTTGTTGGTATTTTGTTTTTGTGGAGAAATATTTGCAAAAATGGCATTTGGTTTTTTCTTGATAGTTTTTCTTTTCTTGCAATCAATAGTTCTTGGAAATTCCTTTCTATTTTTTTATTGGTAAATTGAGATTTTTCCAGATTCTTTTTCTTTCTGTAATTTCAGCTGAGAAGATTTTATTTTTAATTATGGGTATAAGTTCTATTGGTAATGTTTTAGAAAATTTATCCAGTTTTTGAGCAAAGGGATCTTGAAGTGACTTCTTTGTTTCTATTTTCTCTAGTGTTTCTGTTTCTAATTTTCTTTCAAAATATTCTCTTACCCATATGCTAATGTATGTTTTTAATTTGCAAGTTTTTGGTGTCTTTATTTTTGAGTAGTTATCCTTTGCCTTTTTTGCCTCTTTTCTCGCAATACTTTTTAGTTCTGATATAGAGATATCTTTTTTAACCCTCTTGAACTCTCTTAAGTAGTATTTGCAAATTGTTTCTAGTTTTTGATCAAGCATTTTGTTTATTTTATCAGACATTTCTTGGAGTTAATGTTGAATATGGATGTGGTTTTGCAATGTGGTTAATGGATAGATTGGGTTTTCCTTTTTATTTTAAATTAGATTTGGCAAGTTTTTCGATTTTTGAGATTTCTGCCCAAAATTTCTTATTGTTTTGATAGTCTTCCTCACTTTTTATGAGAGTATGAAGGTTAAAACAATGGAGTAGTAAGTCTTCTATTTCATTTGGGAAAATCCTTTTTTCTATTTGTGTCTCGAAAAGGTTAAAGAACCGGTCGCTTATTTGATCAATTTGGCTGCTGGTTAGCTTTCTGTTCTTGATTTCATCAATTATAAGAAGAACTACTTCCGGAATTTTTCTTTCTGCTTTGATGCAATTTCCTTTTCTAATATCCTCTTCTATTTTTTTGATTAGAGCGATTAACCCTTTCATAAATTTGAGATTATTAAAGATATAATACTGGAAAATTATTTAAAAAAAAGAAGATCGGATCTTAGATCTAGCATGGTGGCAACATACATACTGCGGTAGCAGCGATCTTCTTTTTAAGTTTGCCACTTCTTCGGTTGATAATTCTATTTGGACAAGTCTATCTTGGACCCATCTGGGCGAGTGTAGTCTAGATGGACGATTTTCCCGTCTCTGACCACTATGTGAGAATGGCTCCCGTCAGGTGTTGATGCAACAACTTGGCTTCCGTCAGGGCTCTTACTAATTTGCAAAGGACCTTGAGTCCAAGTAGACCATTGCCCTGGTTTCCCAGGTGGTAAACCAGATGGTTTATTAGTATTGGGGCCTGAAGATGACATCTTACACCTTCCTTTGTACCAGAGAAATAAAAATTGATTTTTCTAATGTTCCTACGGCTTTCCAGGCCTCTTACTTGGAATTTGTTCTCCTTTCTTACAATCGATTTGAATGTGCGTGATTTTTCCTCGCTGTTGAGGTAAATCTAACTTGTTTTTCTTTTATCAAAAAAAATAGCGAAAGTCAACTGTTATGGGTCTGGTCTGTTAATAAGTTTGCCCACATCGGATGTGGATTAGATTGACACATCGGGATTTTGGATATGTGAATGTGAATGTGAATGTGAATGTGAATAGAATTAGGTATTATGCTAAGTTAGGAACTAAAAGGCTATTTTATCTTTTGTTTAATTGACAAAGACGGACCTTGTCAGTTGCTAGTTTGCTATTTTTTACCACATTGATGTAATTTAGTATAATTCGTTAAATGAAAATCAAGAATGCCTACAAGGTTGTTAGATTTAAGAATGGCTTAACATTGATACTTTATCGGATTAAAGACATCCAATCTGTTTATATCTCCTGCGCTGTTAAGTCTGGTAATTATTATATTCAAGACGAAGCTGATTTGGGTATTGCTCATTTTTTGGAGCATCTTGCTTTCTCTTATACAGAAAAGTTTGGCAAAAGTGAAAATCTTGTTAAAGCAGTTTATGAGATAGGGGGTTATCTTAATGCTGTTACTGATGTACTTGGAACTAGGTTCTGGATAAAAGTTCCCTTTATGAGTGTTAAAGAGGCTATTGATATTCTTTATCAATTAGTTTTTAGGTCTGTTATTAGAGAGGGGGACTTGGAAAAGGAAAGAAAGATTATATTAAATGAATGTAGGGATAATTACGCAAATCCAAATTGGGTCTTTGAGAAAAAAATAAGGGAAAATCGTTTCAAAGATCTTGCACCGTACTATGCTCCAACAACTGGCAATGTTGAAAATATTCTCTCGATTACTAAAGAAAGAATAGTTAATTGGAAGAATAAGTTCTTAAATCCAAATAATATTATTATGTCGGTTGTGGGTAACTTTGCAGAAGACGAGGTTGTTGGTTTTATCGAGAAGACTTTTGGAAATGAGAAGGGGGGTGTGGCAATCTCTTTTCCAAGATATGATAGTGATAAATATTCTGATTATTTGTTTTATGTGCAACCTGAAAAGAGTAATCAGATTTATTTTGACATAAATTGGCCTGCTTTTGGGTGGTGTGAAGTTAAAAGACATGATGAGGCTGTTCTTGCTATACTCAGCCATATTATTGGAAGGGGACCCATCTCTAAACTACATCTTGTCTTAAGGGAAAGACTGAATATAGTTTATAGTTGTAATAGTTACCGAAACATTTTTCCTTACTTGGGAATGTTTGGTGTTTATGGTTCAACCAGTGTTGAAAATTTGCAATTGGTGTTTAAGACAATAAGGAAAATACTTGAGGAGATTATATTAAAGGGTGTCAAAAAAGCTGATTTTGTAAGGATAATTAAGTATCTTGACCTGTCTAATTATATGAGTTTTGAGACACCGGAGTCTATTTCTGATTATTTACTTTATGAGATGTTTGATTATGGAGAAATTTGGGATCCTGAGGATTATTCAGAAGAGAGAAAGAAGATTAAGATCAGTGAAGTGGGGGATATGCTGAAAAGAATTTTAGCGCCGCAAAAGTTAAATGTAAATTTCAAGGGAGATATAGATAATTCTTTGGCAAGGAAAGTAGCTGATATTTTAAGATGATTTGTTGACAAAGACGGACCTTGTCAGGATAGAAGAATATAGATTTAAAATTTAGGATATAAGAATAAAATAACTCAAAAGTTAAAATTCAAAAGTCAAAACTACAAGTTAAAAGTCAAAAGTTTTGTTAGATAATTAAATAATTTTTGATTTTGAATTGTACTTTTGAATTTTGCCTTTTGACTTTTGAATTATTTTCCCATGCCCCATAATTCATTTTCCCTTGCCACTATGGGGATATTTCATTACTTCGTCGCTTAAGAATTCAAGTTTAATTCCTGCTTTTTTAAACATAGCTTCAGACTCGGCTCCAGCGTGGTATTTTTTCTCAGCAACGACTCTTTTAACGCCAATATTAATAAGAAGCATTGCGCAAGTTCGACAAGGAGTCATTGATACATAGACAGTCGAACCTTCAAGTGGAATTCCTCTTTTTGCTGCCTGGCAAATAGCATTTTGTTCAGCATGAACGGTCCTCATACAATGTTCGCTGATAGTCCCATCTTCATGAATTAGCCTTTTTATTTGATGGCCTACTTCATCACAGTGCGGAAATCCAGTGGGGGAGCCAACATAGCCAGTTGCTAGTATTTGATTGTCTTTTACAAAAACACAGGCTGATCTGCCACGGTCGCAAGTGGCTCGTTTTGATGCGGCATGCATGATTTCGATGAAATATTCATCCCAGCTTGGCCTTTTGTATTTACCTAATTTGGCTGATGGTTTTTTCAACTTTTTCATAAAGCTTTTCTATTATAGCATTGTTTAACAATTTGTAGTCTGCCATTTTAATGCAAGCTTTTAGGTTTTGGGAATTTGGATCTTTGTTTTCCATTTCTTTCTTTTCCTGAATTAAAAACTCTTTGAAGCTTACATCATCTTTAAGCGAGGATCTTTTCTTTATTCTTTCAAATCTTTTTTTGACTGGTGCGTCAACAGCCAGAAGTATTCCGCCTTTTTTCTTGATGAACATGGCTTCCTTAATATTTCTTACACTTTCAATTATGGCTTTATTTCCTTCTTTTTTAGCTTTTATGAACAATTTTTTAACTATGTAGTCGCCTCCAAATTTTTCTCTGATTTGATTGGCAATTTCCCGCAGATTATCGCGGTTAATTTCTTTTCCTTTTTCCTTTAGTTTTTGGGAAAGGAAATCTGAGACAGAGTAGTGTTTGAATCCTTTTTCTTTAACCAAATATCCAACAACAGTTCCTTTGCCCGCGCCATTTGTGCCGGTAACTCCAATAATTATTGGTTTTTCTTTCCTTTCAAGAGTAAAGAAAGTGAATTTCAGGCGATTTTCTTTGTGAGTTTCCTTGGATACAAATTTCCATTCTTTTTGATCTATTTTGGGAAAGAGCGCATCACCTTTGAAGTTTTTAAAAATTTTGGTTAAATAAATTTTGTCTGCTTTATTAATAAAGTATTCATAAATTTTTTGCCCCCCAATTATCATTAATTCTTTCTCTTTTCTTTTTTGAGCAAAAAGGACTGCTTTTTGTGGATCGTTGAAAACAAATGCGCCTTTAACCTTGTAGTTTTTGTTTGAAGTAATAATTAGGTTGGTTCTTTCAGGAAGAGGTTTGCCGATTGATTCAAAGGTTTTCCTTCCCATTAAGATGTGGTGTCCTTTTGTTATTTCCTTGAATCTTTTTAAGTCTGCGCTTATATGCCAGGGGATTTTGCCATTTTTTCCAATGACATTGTTTTGGCTGATAGCTGCAACTATTGATATTTTCATACCGAAATTGGCGCAGGAATAGCAGGGTGGGGGTCGTAGTTTTTGATGTCAATCCATTCTGATTTGATATTGCCGATATCTTTTATTTTTGGGCTTAAAACAAGTTGGGGCAAATCTTTTGGTTTTCTTTTAAGTTGCTCTTTTGCTTGTTTTATGTGGTTTAAATAAAGATGGGTGTCCCCAAGTGCCATTGTTAACTCACCCGCCTTTTTACCTGTTATTTTAGCTATGAGGTGAGTTAAAAGGGCATAAGAGGCGATATTAAAAGGAAGTCCTAGGAAGGTGTCGACTGATCGCTGAACCATAAAGCAGTTTAGTTTTTTGCCTTCGACTTGAAATTGGAAGTAAAGGTGGCAGGGGGGAAGGGCAACTTCCTTAATAGTTGTTGGATCCCAAGCTGAGACTATTATTCTTCTTGAATGCGGTTCTTCTTTAATTAGTCTTATCGCCTCTTTTATTTGGTCAACAGACTTTTTGCCTCTGCCTTTGAAGTTTCGCCATACAAATCCGTAAACAGGGCCTAAGTCTCCATATTTCTTGGCAAATTTTTTATCTTTTTTAATTTTTTCTATAAATTTTTCCATTTCCTTTTCCCAGGCTTTTGTGTATTTTGGATATTTTTTATCTAGGCCTCGGCTTTCTAGATATCTTTGGAAAGGCCACTCATTCCAAATATTTACCCCAGAAATAACCAAGTTTCTGATATTTCTTTCACCTCTTAGAAACCAAAGAAGCTCTTCTTTTACTCCTTTAAACCAAACCTTTTTGGTGGTAAGAAGAGGGAATCCCTTTTGTAGATCAAATTTAAGCATTCGCCCAAAAACTCTAATTGTGCCAGTGCCTGTTCTATCTTTGCTTTTCTTTCCGTTTTTGAGTATATCTTGAAGAAGAAGTAGGTACTGTTTATCAACTTCGTTTGTTGACATTAAGAGAATTTTAAAGTAAAAACTTACTAATGGAAAGAGGTAGATTTATTGTTTTTGAAGGTATTGGCGGGTCGGGAAAGGGTACTCAAATTGAGATTGCGGGTAAGCTTCTTGAAAACAAAGGCTTTAAAGTAATTACCACTCGTGAACCAGGAGGAATTGAGCCGGCGGAAAAGATAAGGCAGTTGATTTTTGATTTAAGAGGCAAGGAGCTGATAGGGGCAGAAGGGCAGATGGCTCTTTTCTTTGCGGCAAGAAAACTTTGGGTTGATGGGGTGGTTGGTCCCAATCTTGAAGAGGGAATAAATGTTTTAACAGATAGATGCCACACTTCAACAGCTGCTTATCAAGGTTATGCTGAAGGCGGAGATTTGAATAAAATACTTTCTATTTCTGAGGTTGTTTTGGGTAAATATAAACCGGACGCTGTAATATTTTTGGATATTTCTTATGATACAATGGCAAAAAGAAGAGGGGTAAATTCAGATGGGGATCCTTTTGATTTACAACCAAGGGAGTATGTTGAGAGATTAATTGCTGGTTATCGCAAGATGGCGAGGGAAAATTGGGGAGGAATGAAGTGGTTTGTAGTTGATGGAGAGGGTACGGTTGATGAGGTTGCAAGAGGTGTTGCCAAAGTTTTAGAACAAATATTCTCTGTAAGTCTGTCCACATCGGATGTGGATTAGATTGACACATTGGGATTTTGGATATGAATAAAGTTGAAGAGCTAATCAAAAAAGAAGAAAAGAGACAAAGAGAAACATTGATGATGATTCCTTCTGAAAATTATGCTTCGAAGGCGGTAAGAGAGGCTGTGGGTTCTGTTTTAATGAACAAATATTCTGAAGGTTATTCAGGCAGGCGTTATTATCAAGGCAATAAGTTTGTTGATGAGATTGAAAATTTGGCAATAAATAAAGCAAAAGAGCTTTTTGGTGTACCTTATGTTAATGTGCAACCTTATTCTGGGTCTCCTGCTAACTCCGCAGTTTTGTTTGGTCTTCTTGAGCCGGGGGATAAAATAGCAGGGCTTAAACTTTCTTCTGGTGGGCATTTGACCCATGGTCAATCTGACATTACTTTTTCGGGTAGATTTTTTAGATCCTTTCAGTTTGGAACTGACAAGAATGGCGTTATTGATTATGAAAAGGTTGAAAAGTTTATTCTTAAATCTAAACCAAAGCTTATTATCGTTGGTACCACATCTTATCCTTTAATGTTGAATTGGAAGAAGTTTGCCCAAATTGCGGATAAAGTTGGTGCTTGGTTGGTTGCCGATATTTCCCATATTGTAGGGCTTGTTTTGGGTGGAGTTTATCCTTCACCTGTTAGTTTTGCTCATGTTATTACAACTACCACACATAAGACTTTAAGAGGACCAAGAGGAGCAATGATTATGGTAACCAAAAAAGGATTTGAAAAAGATCCTGAGGCAGGTCTTAAAATTGACAGAGCAGTTTTTCCAGGGCTTCAAGGAGGGCCACATAACAACACGACAGCCGGTATTGCTCAGGCTTTAATTGAGGCTCAAAAAGCTTCTTTTTCTCGCTATGCTGCCAGAATAGTAGAAAATGCTAAAGTGCTGGCGGATGAATTGAAAAAGGGCGGCTTGACTTTGGTTGGGGGCGGAACCCAGTGCCATTTAATGGTTGTTGATTTGAGGCCGCTTGGACTTTCGGGAAATGTGGTAGCTGAGGCTTTGGAGGCGGTTGGGATAATTGTTAATCGCAATTCTGTGCCAAATGATGACGCACCACCTTTTTACCCTTCAGGTATTAGACTTGGTACCCCTGCTCTTACTACAAGAGGAATGGGGGTAAAGGATATGAAGAAGATTGCTAAATGGATATTGGATGTTGTTTATTATGTTGGAGATAAAAAAATGCCTGATGGTAAGGAGGAAAGGCAAAAGTTTCTGAAAGATTTTAGAGCTTGGCTTGCTAAGGACCGATTTTTAAAGAAGTTGTCGCTTCAGGTCAAAAAATTTGCTCTTAAATATCCGGTTCCTTGAATAATGAATTATGGAGAATGGGAATATAATTCAAAATTCAAAGTTAAAAATTAAAAGTTATATAACTTTTCAAATTCTAACTCTAATATCTAAAAATTAACTCAAAAGTAAAAAGGCAAAATTCAACAGTACAATTCAAAATTAAAAATTATTTAATTATTAATAAAACTTTTGACTTTTAATTTGTAATTTTGACTTTTAAATTTTAACTTTTGAATTATTTTCTCATTATTCATACCCCTTAACTCATTATTCATTTTAACTTTCGTGTATAATTTCCAATTATGACCTACTTTTTTGATGGTAAGATGGCTGCCTCTCTAAGGAAGCTAAGACTTAGGTATAAGGCAGGAATATTAAGAAGAAGAAGAGTCTTGCCAACTCTTGCTTCTATTCTAGTTTCTCCCGACAAAAACAACTTGTTTTATACCAGTCTTAAGGAAAAATTTGCCAATGACATAGGTTGTCAGCTAGTAGTTTTTGAATTTGGGGAAGAAGCCACTAAGGAAGATATAATTTCTGCAATTGATAATCTGAATTCAAGAAAGGATATTCATGGAATTATGATTCAGTTACCTTTACCTAAAAGATTTTCTATTTTAGATAGGGAAGAGTTAATAGGAAGAATTATTGAGCGTAAAGACGTTGATGGATTGAAGGAAAAATCATTGTATGTTGCCCCCGTGGTTCAAGCGGTAATATATGCAATAGACGAGGCTAAGAAGATGGATTTCAATATTGTGCGACCATCAGCTAAAATAGTAGTGGTTGGCGCAAGTGGGTTTGAGGGCAGAAAGATTGTTGAGGCTTTGAATAACTTAAGTTATCAAGTAATAGAAGTGGATAGAGAAATTAATAATTTGGCAGAAATTACAAGAGAGGCTGACATCTTAATATCTGTTACCGGCAACCCAGGTCTTATTAAGCCTGATTATGTCAAAGAGGGGGCTGTTCTTATTGATCTTGGTTATCCTAAAGGCGATATTGAAAAATCAGCCTATCAAAAGGCATCTTTTGTTTCTCCAGTTCCTGGGGGAGTGGGTCCTATGACTATTTCCTTTTTAATGGAGAATTTGATTAAGGCAGCGCGTTCTCAATTGTATCTTGATAAGTTGTCTTTAAATTGATAAGATTGTTGAGCTTGAATATTTATGGCAAAAATAAAAATTTCAGTTGAAAGACTTTTCGAAGCAGGAGCGCATTTTGGTCATCAGACTAGTCGTTCACACCCCAAAGCTAAAGACTATGTCTATGGCGAACAAGATGGTGTTTTAATTTTTGATTTGGTTAAGACAAAGGAGCTCTTAAAAGAAGCTTTGGAATTCTTGGCTAAAGTCTCAAAGAAAGAAGAGGGAGTTTTATTCTTGGGGACAAAAAGACAGATAAAGGATCAGGTCAAACAAGCAGCTGAAAATTGTGGAGGGTTTTTTGTAAACGAAAGATGGTTGGGTGGAACTTTAACCAATTTTCCTCAAATTAAGAAATCTCTTGATAGGCTTCATGAATTAGAAGACAAAAAAGCCAAAGGAGACTTAAAAGAATATACCAAGAGAGAACGCTTGCTGATTGATCGGGAAATTAAAAGGCTTGATGACATCTTTGGAGGTTTGCGGGGTATGAAATCATTACCTGCTGTTTTAGTGCTTGTTGATTCCAAGAGAGAAAAGACTGCTGTTCTTGAAGCGGAGAAGACAGGAGTGCCAGTAGTGGCTATTGTGGATTCAAATTCTGACCCCAATTTGGTGGATTATCCCATCGTTATGAATGATGATTCTATTGAGGCTGTGTCTTATGTTTTGAGTTTAATTTCTGAAGTGGTTAAATTAAGCAAGGAAGGAAAAAAAGTTGAGATAGAGTAAAAATGGGCAAGATAGATATAAATTTAATTAAAAAATTAAGGGAAGAAACAGGAGTTGCTATTATTCGTATTCGTGAAGTTTTGGAAGAAGTGGGGGGAGATGAAAAGAAAGCTCTTGAAATTTTGAAAAAAGAAAGTCTTGAAAAGGCTGAAAAAAGAGAAGGCAGGGAAACTTCGCAAGGCAGAATATTTTCTTATGTTCACCACACAGGTAAAGTTGCTTCACTGGTAGAGCTTCTTTGTGAGACCGACTTTGTTGCCAGAAATGAGCTTTTTGATTCATTGGGAAGAGATTTGGCAATGCAAGCTGCTTCGATGGGTAATGATGATTTTGAAAATCAGGATTTTATTAAAGATCCTTCAAAAAAGGTGATAGATTTGGTTAAGGAGGTAATAGCTAAGACTGGTGAGAATATCCGTATTGGTAGGGTAGTTAGACTTGAGATAGGAAAAAACTAAAGGTAAAATTTTAAAGATGCTTGATGAATCACAAGTCAGGTCAAAAATGCAGCAGATTTTTGATTTAGTAGCTTCTGATATTGCCTCGATTAGAGTTGGTAGAGCAACGCCTTCATTGGTTGAAGATTTATCAGTTTTGGTTTATGGTGGTCAACAAAAAATGAAAGTTCAAGAGTTAGCCACAATTTATGTTATTGATCCACAGACTTTGGAGATTGATCCATGGGATAAATCTATTATTGGAGAAATAAGGAAGGGAATTATAGCTGCTGGTGTGGGTTTGAACCCTATTATTGCTGGCGAGAAAATAAGAATTTCTATTCCTCCTTTAACTACCGAGGATAGGGAAAATTATCTAAAGCTTCTTTCAGCCAAGCTTGAATCAGGTCGAGTTATGATTAGGCAGATTAGGGCGGGTTTCTTGAAAGACATTCAGAAGTGGTTTGAGGAGAAGCAAATAAGTGAGGACGAAAAGTATGCTGATGAAAAAAGACTTCAGGAAATTACAGATGAATTTATAGAAAAGATTAATAATCAGGGAGAAAAGAAAAAGGAAGAATTAACCCAACTTTAATGATTACTTCAGTTATAGCTTTTATTATTGTTCTTTCAGTTTTAGTCTTAGTTCACGAAGCTGGTCACTTTTTGGCTGCGAGGAAGGTTGGAATTTGGGTGGAGGAGTTTGGTTTTGGTCTTCCCCCTCGAGTTTTTGGTAAAAAGATGGGCAAAACCATTTATTCTATAAACCTTCTTCCATTTGGTGGTTTTGTAAAACTTCATGGCGAGGATTCTTCAGAGAAAATTAAACCCAAAGAAGCATTTGTAACTAAAAGTAAGAAAGCTCGCCTTTTTGTTGTTACGGCAGGTGTTTTAATGAATCTTGTTTTAGGTTTTTTGGCTTTTTCAGTTGTTTATTTTTTTGCTGGTATACCAAAACAAACTGACAGAGTTAAGGTTGTAGAAATACTTTCTTCTTCTCCAGCAACTCAGGCTGGAATTAAGGTTGGTGATGTAATTAAAAAGGTAGATGATGTTGAAGTTAAAGATCCTGATAGTTTTGTAAACCATGTTGATTCCAAAAAAGGAAAATTGGTGAGTATTTTGGTTGAGAGGGATCAAAATGGGCAAAAAGAAGAGTTTGTTGTTAAGGCAGTGCCAAGGGAAAATCCTCCAGAGGGTGAAGGCCCTTTGGGTGTTATTATTTCCTCAACAGAGGTTTTTTATCCGCCAGTTTGGCAAAGACCGTTTTATGGGATTTATTATGGTTTTAAAGAAGCATTATTCTGGGGAAAAAACATTGTCTCAAGTCTTGTTTTAATGTTTGTTAATTTATTCCATGGCCAAGTACCTAAAGATATTTCAGGTCCTGTAGGTATTTTTGCTATAACTTCCCAGGCCGCGAAAATGGGGATTTTGTCTCTTCTTAATTTTGTCGGTATCCTTTCTATTAATTTGGCTATTTTGAATATATTTCCTTTTCCAGCTTTGGATGGTGGAAGATTGCTTTTTATTATGCTTGAATATATCCTTGGGCGAAAAGTACCTGAAAAGTTTGAAGCAACTATTCATATGATAGGGATGGCATTTTTGATATTATTGCTTTTGACAATTACATTCTTTGATATTAAGAGGCTAATTATTGGAGGTGGAATTTCTGGGTTTTTAGAATCTTTTTCTAGATAATTTATGGAATACGAAAAGAAAGAGTTAAAAAAGAAAAGCCAAAATTTGTCCGATTGGTACACCAATGTGGTTATCAAGGCTGAGCTTGCTGATTATGGACCGGTGAGAGGTACTATTGTTATTAGACCTTATGGTTATGCTATTTGGGAAAATATACAGGCAATTTTTAATCGAATGATGAGGGAGAGGAAAAAAGGGGCAATTAGAAATGCTTATTTTCCTTTGTTTATTCCCTATTCTTATTTAAAGCGGGAAAAGGAACATGTTGAGGGCTTTTCTCCTGAGCTTGCTTTGGTAACTATTGGTGGAGGAGAAGAACTACCTGAACCCTTGGTGGTTAGGCCAACTTCCGAAACAATTATGTATGAAATGTATGCCAAGTGGATAAAAAGTTGGCGTGATTTACCACTTCTTATTAATCAATGGAATAATGTTGTGAGGTGGGAAAAAAGAACCTTTCTCTTTTTAAGAACGCTTGAATTTTTGTGGCAAGAGGGTCATACCGCACACGCAACAGAAAGCGAAGCTGAAGAAATGGCTTTGGAGGCTTTGGAGTGGTATCGCAGGATTTATGAAGAATATTTAGCCTTGCCAGTCTTGGTGGGTGTTAAAAGTGAAGCAGAAAAATTTGCTGGGGCGAAGAAAACTTGGGCTGTTGAAGCTTTGATGCCTGATGGTAAAGCTTTGCAAGGAGCAACATCTCATAACTTGGGTCAAAATTTTTCCAAGGTTTTTGATATTACCTTTCAGGATAAAAGTGGAAAGTTAGATTATGTTTGGCAAACATCATGGGGATTGTCGACTAGAAGTTTGGGAGGTATGTTTTTGTCTCATGGAGATGATCACGGTTTGGTAATACCGCCAAAAGTAGCACCATTTAAGGTGGCAATAATACCTATTTTTGGGAAGAATGACGATAAAATTATTCAATATTCTCGTCTTGTTTCATCTGTTATTGCCGCCAGAAAAAGTGACTACCCCGGTGAAGTAATTATTTTAGATAATAAGGAAGACTCTTTTGGAAGAAGAGTAAATGACGCTGAGATTAAAGGAATTCCTTTAAAGATTGAGATAGGGGCGCGAGAGTTAGAGGAAAAATTCGTTACTTTGTCGTCTAGGTTGAACCCTTCTTCTAAGAGGAAAGTTCCGATGGATAAGCTTGATGAAGTGATTGAAAAGGAACTGGGAGAATTGCAAAAATTAATCTTTAAGAAGGCAAAGGGTTTTCTTGAGGAAAATACTACTAAAGCAGATTCTTATGAGGAGTTTAAGAAGATAATGAAAACAAAAAGAGGTTTTATTAAGGCTTATTGGTGCGAAGATCCAAAATGTGAGAAAAAAGTAAAGGAAGAAACTAAAGCTACGACTCGAGTAAGACTTTTAAATGAGAAAGAAAGTAGGGGGAAGTGTATAGTTTGTGGTAAGCCTGCCTGCCATATTTGGTATTTCGGGCAGTCTTACTAGAGTTTGCTTTTTATGGGCAGAAAGAAAGTAGTAGTTATTGGCGGAGGGACGGGTACTTATCAAGTTCTCTCCGGTTTGAAGAAGTATGATATTGATATTTCTGCGATTATTTCAATGTGTGATTCTGGTGGTTCTACTGGTCGTTTAAGAAAGGAATTGGGAATATTACCACCCGGGGATATTAGACGAGCTATCTTGGCACTTTCCGATCTCCCTTTTGCTCAAAAAACGCTTGAGGAGCTTTTCAACTTTCGTTTTAAAGAAGGAGCAAGTTTAAAGGGCCACTCTGTTGGTAACATATTACTTGCTGCTTTAACCCAGATAACTGGTAGTATGGATAAGGCTATTGAGGAAGCTGCTAGGATACTTCATGTTTCCGGCTCTGTCTTTCCAGTGACTTTGGATAAGACTAATTTAGTGGCAGTTCTTTCTGATGGCACAAGAATTTATGGCGAGTCTAATATTGATGAACGGGAGATAAAACTCGAATTGCCGATTAAGAAGGTTTATCTTAATCCAAAAGCTAGAATCTACATTAAAGCGGCAAAAGAAATCAAAAATGCAGATTTGATATTGATTGCCCCAGGAGATCTTTATACGAGTATCTTACCAACCATCTTGGTGGATGGAGTAACAAATGCAATTTCTGAATCTAAGGGGCAATTAGCTTATGTGGTAAATTTGATGACAAAAAGAGGTGAAACTGATAATTTTACCGCTTCTGATTTTGTTTCTGTGATAGAAAGATATTTAGGCAGTTCTTTTAGTAAGTTAAAGTATGTTCTTGTTAATAAAAAGATAAATGGTAGTCGGAAAGAGATGGTGGGTTGGTATAGGAAATTTGGCAGCCTTCCTGTTGTTAATGACTTGAAACAAAACAATCAATTCAAGATTTTAGAAAGAGATTTTATAAGTAAAACCACTTTTTTCCGCCACGATCCGGATAAATTAGCTAAGGCAGTAGTTTCGGTTTTGGAATAGGGAAAGATGAACTATGAATAATGAATTAAGGGGTATGAATAATGGGAAAATAATTCAAAAGTTAAAATTCAAAAATCAAAATTACAAGTCAAAAGTCAAAAGTTTTCTTTAATTAAATTTAATTAAATATTTTTAAATTTTGAATTGTTGGCCTTGGTTCAAAAAAATTCAAAGTTAAAAGTTCCAAATTAAAAATTAAAATTACCAATCAACTCCCACCAGCTTCGACCAATTTCAACCAACTTTGACCAACTCCGACCAGCTTTAACTAACCCCACCGCAGGCGGGGACCAACTCCGACCAACCCCGCCGCAGGTAGGGACTAACTCTGACCAGCATCCGATGTCTGATAGCTGATAGCTGAAGGCTGATGTCCGACGGCCGATTTTCTCTCTTGAGAATTGTTAATTTTGTCTTTATACTCTTTAGAAGAAATGAATGATTGTATATTTTGCAAAATAGTTAAAGGGGAAGTTCCTTCTGAAAAAGTTTGGGAAGACGATGAGATTTTGGCTTTTAAAGACATTAAGCCTTCAGCTCCTGTTCATATTTTGATAATTCCCAAAAAACATATTACAAATTTGGCCTCTTCAACTAAAGAAGATAAAGATGTTTTAGGTAAAATCCAAATTGTTGCTGTTGAAATTGCTGATAAACTTGGAATAAAAGATGGTTTTAGTTTGTCAACTTTAAGTGGAGAGAAAGCGGGTCAGGTTGTTTTTCATTTACACTACCATCTGAAAGGGGGCTGGGAATAAAGGTTTATGATAAGACAAACCATTACTCAAAAAATTGGGGAGGCGATGAAGGCAAAAGACAGTTTAAGGCTTTCTACTCTTAAGCTTTTGGCTTCAGCCCTAAATTACGAGTTTATTAATAAACAGCATGAGTTAACCGATGATGAGGAAATAGCCGTTGTTAGAAGGGAAATCAAGAAAAGAAAGGATGCTATTGAGGCTTATTTGAAGGTTGGTCAAGAGGAAAGAGCGCGCACAGAAGAGATGGAAATGGCTATATTGAAAGAGTTTTTACCTGAGGAGGCAAGTGAAGAGGAGATTTCAAAGGCAGTTGATGAGGTTATTTCTGAATTTGGCAAATCGCCTGCAAATTTTGGCCGGATTATGGGTTCGGTTATGCAAAAGCTGGCTGGGAAAGCTGATGGGTCTTTGGTATCCCAATTGGTGAAGCAGAAGCTTTCTTGATAATCTTTCTTTTAATATGATTAAGGTTAGAGTCTTTAAAACATCTAATTATCCAGTGGCAGCTCCACCTTTAAAAAAAAAGGTTAAAGCCTTTCTTTTGTCAAAGTCAATAAACTCTGATGCTGAAATATCTATTGCTTTTGTAAGTAAGCCCAAGATGATTGATTTAGCCAAAAAATATTTGAAGGAATCAAGTCTTCATAATGTTTTATCTTTTACTGAAAATGAGGTGACACCGAAATTTGTTTATCCTCCAGATTCTTTTCTTCAGTTGGGTGAGGTGGTAGTATGCTATCCGGAGGTAGTAGAAGAAGCAAAAAGAGAAAATGTAACTATTGACGAAAAAGTTTGGGAGTTGGTTGAACATGGAATAATGCATCTTTTGGGATATCATCATAAGGAATAAGTATGACTTTATATCTTAAGTATAGGCCTCAAAAGATTTCTGATCTTGATTTGGTTGAAGTAAGGGAAACTTTGGAGAAAATGATTAAAGGGGGGAGTATTCCTCATGCTCTTCTCTTTGCTGGGCCTAAGGGAACTGGTAAAACTTCGGCGGCAAGAATTATTGCCAAGGTGCTAAATTGCGAGAAAAATGCTCAAAAACTCGGTGAACCTTGCAATAAATGTGAACAGTGCACCTCAATTATGGCAGGCAATAATGTTGATGTAATTGAAATAGATGCAGCAAGCCATAGGGGGATAGATGATATAAGAGCTTTGCGAGAGTCAATAAAACTTTCACCTGCAAGAGCAAGAAGTAAAGTTTATATTATCGACGAGGCTCATATGTTGACTCTTGAAGCTTCTAATGCATTACTTAAGACTTTGGAAGAACCCCCAAGCCATGTCTATTTTATTTTGGCTACTACTGATCCTGAGAAGTTAATTCCAACGATAAGATCAAGAACAACAATTGTTAATTTCAAGAAAGCTTCAGAAAAAGAGTTAGTGGATTCTTTAGCCAAAAAAGCTAAATCTGAAAATTTAAAGTTTGAAAAAGAAGCTTTAAAAAAAATAACAAGCTTTTCTGATGGTTCCTTTCGTGACGCTGTCAAAATATTAGAGCAATTAGTAAATGAGGATGTTGAGCTAACTCAAGAAAAAGTAAGTGATTATCTTGATAAGTTGGCTTATTTTGATCTTAATAGGTTTATAGAGGATATGGTCAAGAGAGATTTGGATTCACTTCTGTTTGCGATCAAGAGGGCAAGCCAAGAAGGTCTTGATATAGATACCTTGATAGATAAGGTCATTATTGAACTAAGAGAAAGACTACTCTATTCCTTAAGGGACGATTCTAGAGATAGTTTATTTAAAGAAAGCGAAGTGATTCATTTGATTGAACTTCTTATTGAAGCAAAAAGACAATTGTCATTTACTGCCGATTTTGAAAACTTGCCTCTTGAATTGGCTGTTATTAAATGGTGTTTGGAATCAGAGAATGGGGAAAGCCAAAATAAAAAGCAGAAAGATAAAGAAAATGAAACTTTGCCTTCGAAGATTGATAGTAATGAGGGCAGAAATGACAAGGTAGAAGCTGATAATTTAGATCCAAACGAAGATAAAAAAAGTAAGAATGGCGACAAGTTGGAGAAAAATGATGACTCTTGGGAGGAAAATATTTCGGATGAGATTTGGAAAAAAATCTTGGTACAGGTAGGGCAAATCAACACATCAATGGAAGCCCTGCTTAGAGCTGTTAAGCCTCTGGGTATTAATGGTCAGACTTTTAATCTTGGGGTTTTCTACAAGTTTCATAAAGAAAGGCTTGAAGAAGCAAGATACCGAGAGATGTTGGAGAATGTGGCGGGAAGGGTTTTAAACAGGCCTGTTAAGATTGTTTGTTCCTTAACACCGCCCTCTTTTAGCAATAAGACAAAAAACAATGAGGATGTTGGCCAGGAAGTAAATAATGATTTAGTTGATGTTGCCAAAAGTATTTTTGGGAGTTAGAATAACAAATATGTTTGATAAATTTAAACAGATTGGCGAGTTGGGTAAATTAAGAGCACAGGCAAAAGAGTTAGAGAGGCAATTGGCTCAGGTTAAGGAAACTGTTGAGAGAAGAGGAATAAAAGTGGTTGTGACAGGAAACCAAAGGATTGATTATTTGGAAATAGATGGTATAGAGCGAAAAGATTTGGCTGAAGTTATTAACGATGCATTTAAAGGTGTTCAGAAAAAGTCTGCCAAAAAGATGATGGAAATGGGTGGGGGTTTGACTGGTCTTCTTTCTAGTTTTGGTAAATAATTGATTTTTGGTTTTTTACTTTTTTTTGGAGCTTTTCCATTCTAGATTTAGATAATATAATGTCTTCATGAAATTGCCCAAAGTAATTAACAGTTTGATTGAGTCTTTTGAAAAACTACCAGGAATTGGGCCGAAAACTGCCCAAAGACTTTCTTTTTATCTGTTAAATGTTCCACAAAGTCAGCTTGACTATTTTGCTGATGCTATTTCTAATTTGAAGAAAAAAACAATATTTTGCTCTGTATGCAAAAATATTACAGAATCAGACCCTTGTTATATTTGTTCTGATAAGTCTAGAGACAATACTGTAATTATGGTGGTTGAACAACCTCTTGATTTGTTAGCTTTTGAGAAAATCGGCAAGTTTAAAGGTGTTTACCATGTTCTTCACGGTCGTATTAGTCCACTTGAAAATATAGGTCCTGATGAGATCTTTGTTTCGGATTTGTTGAAAAGAGTTAAGAGTGGTAATGTTAAAGAGGTGATTATAGCCACTAATCCGACTATGGAAGGTGAGGCTACAGCAATGTATTTGGCTAAGGAGATTAAAAAAATAAGAGGTGATAATATTAAAATAACTCGATTGGGTATGGGAATACCAACAGGAGCTGATCTTGAATATGCTGATGATTTGACTTTGATGCAAGCATTGGAAGGAAGAAAAGACATATAGTATGGTAAATCCTGCCCAAAATTTAGCCAATCAGTTAAAGAAGGCGCCCTCTAGTGTTGCAAAAAAGGTAGTGGATGAAACAAGTGAGGTTTTTGATGATGTCCTGGATCAGTTGTTGGGTAGAACCGAAAATCCTCAAGTAGATTCTGGAATCAGTTCTGCTGTTGGTTTGACCAATACCCCTACTTTTACTGAGGAGGATAGACAAAAACAAAGGAGTTTAGATATGTCAAGGCTTCGAGAGCTTGAGGCGGAGATTGCAAAAATAAGGATAGAAAAACAAGTCCGTGAGCTTCAGGAGAGAATAATGCGGGGAGAACCTGTTTATCTTGAGAATTATTCTCTTCCAATAGAACAGAAGCAGGTGCTAAAAGCTCAGATGGAAGCTGTAAAGCAAAGACAAATAGCTCAGGTGCAGCAGCAAGCTCCTAAGGCCGAACCAACCACAAGACCTTCTAGAAGGCTTTTGGGTTTTGGGGGAAGTAAGAAGCATGCTGAGGATCTTCAAAAATCAACTGAAACTAGAATGCCGCCATCGGGATAAGAGGCCGTCAGTCATCAGTTGTCAGACATTAGCTATCGGCCGTCGGACATCAGCCTTCAGCTATCAGCTATCAGACATCGGATGCTGGTCAGAGTTAGTCCCTGCCTGCGGCGTGGTTAGCCAGAGCTGGTCGAAGTTGGTTAAAATTAGTCGGAGTTAGTCTAAGTTGCTCAGATCTGGTCAGAGTTAATTCCCGCTTGGTGCCGAAAAAGGAAACCCTAAGGGTGTACTAGGTTGACACCTAACTGATTAACTCAAAAGTCAAAAGGTAAAATTCAAAATTTAAAAATATTTAATTAAATTTAATTAAAGAAAACTTTTGACTTTTGACTTGTAATTTTGATTTTTGAATTTTAACTTTTGAATTATTTTATTCATAAATCTTAAATCTAAATCTAAATCTATATTCTTTTTCCCTTACTACTTTTTTTATGCTAGAATATAAAAACTAAAAATGGATATTTATTTGACTAACACAGCTTCTAGAAAAAAGGAAAAATTTATTCCTATAAAAGAGGGTGAGGTTGGAATTTACTCCTGCGGTCCAACGGTTTATTGGAACCAGCATATAGGGCATATGTATGCCTATACCCAGTGGGATATCTTGGTTCGTTTCTTGCGTCTCGTTGGTTATAAAGCTACTTGGGTAATGAATATCACGGATGTTGGCCATATGACATCAGATGAAGACGCTGGTGAAGACAAAATGGAAAAGGGTGCAAAAAGAGAGGGACTAGATGTTTGGCAATTGGCTCAAAAATATATAGATCAGTTCAAGGATAGTATGATTCTTCTTAATATAAAATTTCCTGATATTTTATGTCGTGCGACTGACCATATTGAAGATCAGATAAATCTAATTAAAAAAATTGAAGCAAATGGCTTTACTTATAAGACTAAAGTAGGGTTGGTGTTTGATACTTCTAAATTTCCAGATTATCCTAAATTTGCCAACTTAGACCTTAATGCTCAAAAAGCAGGTGCAAGAGTTGAGGTTGATCCTGAGAAGAAAAACCCTTGGGATTTTCTTTTGTGGGTAACTGGACAACCTAACCATATTATGCAATGGGATTCTCCGTGGGGAAGAGGTTTTCCTGGCTGGCATATTGAGTGTACAGCAATGAGTGTTAGGTATTTGGGGGAGAATTTTGACATTCATACTGGTGGCAAAGAGCATATTCCTGTTCATCATACAAACGAGATTGCTCAAGGGTATGGTGCTTTTGGTCATCAGACTGCAAATTTTTGGATTCATAATGAATGGTTAACCTTAAAGGGTGGAGAAAAGATGAGTAAAAGTAAGGGCAACTTTATTACGGTTCAAGAAATAAAAGAAAAGGGGATTGATCCTCTGGCCTTGCGCTATCTTTTTATGGGTTCTCATTATAGAAAGGGATTAGAGTTTTCTTGGGAGTCTTTACAAGCTGCTTCAGTAGCTCTCTCAAAAATTAGGTTGCAGGCTGAAGCTTTAAGGCAAGAAAAATCACGAGAGGTTCTTTCTTCTGAAAAACTTGCTAAACTTGAGTCTTTTAGAGAGAAGTTTATTTTATCTTTAGCTGATGATTTAAACATTCCTTCGGCTTTAGGTGTGGTTTGGGAAATGCTAAAAAGCAATATTCCATCACCTGATAAATATGATTTGCTTCTTTTCTTTGATGATGTCTTGGGTCTAAAGCTTGGCCAGACTTCGGTTTTGGAAATTCCTGATGATATAAAGGCTCTAGCTGAAAAAAGAGCATATTTAAGACAAAAAGGTTTATTTGAAGAGGCTGATAAAGTTAGAGCAGAAATAGAAAGTAAAGGTTACGGAGTTAAGGATCTTCCTGATAAAACTGAGGTATATCCTCTTATTAAAAATGCTTAAAGCGGTTATTTTTGACTTAAATGGGACAATTCTTGATGATGAAGAGATTTATGCGAAATCTTTCAAGAATGTTCTTCTAAGTTTAGGAGTTAAAGTTGGTGATAATTTTACTCACACAACAGGAATAGGTGTTAAAGAAAATTGGGCCAATTTCAAGGCAAAATATCATTTTAATACGGATAAGTCTCTTGATGAGTTGTCTTCATTGACCCAAGAGGAATATTTAAAAGAATTTCCCAAAGTAAAGTTGAGAGCTGGTTTTTTGGAGTTTGTTAGGAATTTAAGACTGTCTGGTATTAAAACTGCAATCGCTACTTCTAACGATTATCGAATGGTTGAGAAATTCTTTGAAAAATTTGGTTTGGAGGAGTATTTTGATGTTGTAACCTCCTGTGAAGAAGTTTCTTTGAACAAACCTTCGCCACAAATTTTTTTAATTACAGCCAGCAAGCTTGGGGTTGAACCTCATGAATGTCTGGTTTTTGAAGATAGTCAAGCTGGAGCGATATCAGCCAAGCTGGCGGGTATGATGTTGGTCAAGATGGTAGAAGAGAAAAGTGACAAGAAATACCAAACGAATTCAACAGAAGTAAAGAACGGAATCTCTGATTTTAATAACTTGGTAAACCATGTTAAAATATAGTGGATAAGACAAATAGATTTTGAGGACATGGAACAACCTAAAGGAACAAAAAGCAAACCAAATAATAAATAAATACTCTCAATTGAATAAAACACACCCCGATATTTTGACAGAGATACTTTACAGCAAGGCTTTATTACTGATTATACCGTGCTAAACATTTTGACAACTCTGTCCAAGCAGCTTGGTTACATGCCTGGTTACATGACGCTTTTTGTTCTTTATTGTTTCTACCGCTAAAGTTTCTGTTACAGTTAGCATGACAGGTTTTTTTGCCGAGAGTATAGGATAACAAATGCTGGGAATTTCAGAATAAGCTTTACTTGATAGGCTGAGCTGGTTTTTGCTTAAATAGAAAGCTAATCCCAAGGCTGCTACTCCCATTAGTGAATATAAAAACACTTGTCTGGTTTGTTTGCTACTCTTCATAATTTATCACCCCCTCACCTTTTTCTTAGACCCACTTTTACTTTACTTTATACAATCAGTGTTGTCAATATAGTTTTTTATCGGATACCGGAAAGAGAGCTTGGTTAGAATCCTACTACGTTTATTTATGGTCAAGCCACTCAACTTTGGACAGCGCTGCTAGTTGTTGTCTTTACCTTAACATATCTAACTCCCGATATCTTTTGAGGGAAAAATTCTAATAGTGTTTTATTATTAGTTACATATTCGTAGAATTTAGTGACCTCTGTGTAATTGGTGTGATTTTTTGAAGTTAACATACTATGAATAAGGTTTACGTCCGGTTGGGTGAGGGGAACTAGTTTAATTCCTGTAATTGTTTGTGGGGTAACAAAATCAATCTCTATCCATTGAGCATGATATTTTCCTGCATTACAGGATGTAGCAAGTTTATTTTCTACAGCGTAAATAGGATCATTAAGACTAATTGCTTGAGAATTTGCGGTAGCCATTTTTTCAATGGCAGTGTTGGCTCCTAAGCTTTGCTTTTCATTTCTTATAGCTCCTGATGTGACTAATTCTTTTAGAGTACGAAGTTGCTGTTCCACTGATATCATCGCCTCAACACCTATCAATATCTTGTTGGAGACAGAATATACCTGGTTTTTTTAAAAGAAAGGTGATTATTCCTATACATTCTAATTTCGATGCACAACAACTCACAATGGTGTTGTTAATTTGATTTATCTTGTTTTTTCTTCTATGGCGGGGTCATAGTTGTTGCATGTTGGTAATCCAATCTATCTTTTTGGGAATCGACGCTTTTCCTTAAGTGTTTACGGTATAAGCAATGGTATTCATCAAAACCTAACCAATAATATTAATATTGGAATAAGATTGGGATTTTTGCCCTCTGTAGTAATTATGGAGAAAAGATTGTCATATTTGAAATCTGATCAGCCCAGTTTGCAGACAGAAATGATTTTAGATAGTTGGAAATTTCTGAAAGCTTGCTATAGTTTTTAAACTAAAGATCAGGACTTTAATTACATAGAAGGCTATAATATCTTCTTTGTAAGTTTCTACTCCTCTTCATGTTCTTATCCATTGATCTTTATGGTCTTGATTTTTGATGGCGTTTCCTTGGGAAGAGAAACATCTCATAAAGCAACAGCTAGAATGAATATCGATTTAGGGTTATACGCTTAGCTATTGTAATCTCGGTGGCGTTTCTAGCGTTGATGTCATTTGCCATGATTGCAACTGCTTGAACGTTCGTTCTTTTCTAGTTTGCATAATATAATCCTGTATATTGTATTCTGTTTTGAGTTGCAGTATGAGCACTTGAGTTTTTGAGATATGATCTCATTTTCCCATATTGGGATTGTAGAAAAACAGAGATGGCTATTAGAGAAGTGATAACAGGTACTGTGTTGCGGATTGCATTAAGTTGTTCTTTTTCGTTTTCGTTTGTTGATTGTATTGTCATATCCCCTAATAAGAGTTTGTTTTACTTTTGATACTATCATTAGATTCTTAGGAAAGATGTTTTTATGTTTTTGTTAAATTGATTTCCTTTATAAAAAAATCTTCACTATTTTTATTAAAAGGTAAACGGCTAAGATGCTTGGTTGAGGGTTGTGAATTAAGAGTGTTGGTGAGTAGACCGATGTAGTCTATCTTGGGAAAATTTTTTCTTATTTCTCCCCAAAACTTTTCAGAAAGTCGAGTAGTGTAACTTGCGTAACCTGCTTTCTCGCTTTGGCTACACAACTTGTTTTCCCATTCTCTTATAATTTCAAGAATCCTTTTACCTTCTTCGTTAAACTTCTCTTGATTTTCTTCTGGATTGATTGAATACTGTAAGTGGACTTTTGTAAATCTATCAAAAGCTTCTTTGTTGCTTTCAACCATCCTTTCGTAATACTCTTTAAATTTGGTCATACCAAATATTCAATCAACTTTTTTGTTTTTTCTCAAGAGGGAAAATCAGCTGTTAGCTGTCAGACATCGGCTATTGGTCATCAGTTGTCAGCCATCGGTTGTCAGATATTAGTCGAAGTTGGTTAGAGCTGGTCGGAGTTAGTTAAAATTGGCAACTGATTAACTCAAAAGTCAAAAGGCAAAATTCAAAAGTACAATTAAAAATTAAAAATTATTTAATTATCTAAACAAACTTTTGACTTTTAACTTGTAGTTTTGACTTTTGAATTTTAACTTTTGAATTATTTTTATTCATAATTCTTAAATCATAAATCTATATTCCTTTCCCTTACTACTTGCTACTTACTACTATTTTCAATTTTCCCATAATTCATACACCTTAATTCATTATTCATAATTTTTTAGCTATACTGTTGTATCTGTGTACTAGTCGGTTATAACTTCTAATTACTATCAATACATCGATGTATTGATAGTTGATTATTTTTTTATTGACAATATTTTCCCCATAATCCCTTTGACTCTTCTTTTGCCAACTTTTGAGCTTCTAAGAATTTTTCTTGATATTTAATATCAGGAGGGTAGGTGGCTACTTGAGCAAACCCTTCTCTTACCAGTAGTTCATTAATAAAAATGTTGTCTAAAAACACATATCTTAAAAGCCTCCCATATTTATCAGTTTCTGAGACATCTTTTTCAAGTCTAACCTCTTTTCCTTCGATTAATTCTTTGATCTTAAGGTATGCTTTTCTTGCAAAACATTCATCTTTAGATCCAAACTCTTTAGTGTCAATGCCAATTAGCCTTACTTTTTGTCCGTCTTCAAGCTCAAAAGTGTCTCCGTCTATTACTCTTTTAACTTTGAAAAAATTTTCTTGGTTGATAATTGTTTGAGCTGGTGCTTCTGTCTTTAGGTCTGTTTTTGATTTTTCTTCTATTTCTAAACTTTGGTTTTTTGTAATTGCGGCTGCAAAAAGCAAAATAATTAATATTATTAAGGCTCTTGGTTTATAATTTATTTTAATAATGTCAAGATTTTGGTTTCTTTTCATTTTTTTGGCCGGTTTGTTTTTGGGTGTATTTATTGGTAATTATAGTGGATCTAGTGGGAATAAGCTGACGCATTTTCTTGCCAATCAGATTATTTTTCCAACGCCTGCTCCAAAAGTAGACCAAAGAATAAGAATTGTTGCAGCTGGTGATATGCTTTTAGGCCGCTCTATTAATTTTAGAATGGTAAGGGATAATAACTTTAACTGGCCATTTGAAAAAGTGGCTGATTTCTTAAGAGAAGCGGATTTTTCTTTTGTGAATCTTGAAGGCCCTTTGGTTGAAGATTGTCCACTCACTCAGACTGGTATGGTTTTTTGTGGCGACAGGCGGGCTGCTAGTGGACTTGTTTTTGCTGGTGTTGATGCGTGTAATTTAACCAATAACCATATCTTAAATTATGGGGAAGATGGCTTGAAACAAACAATCGATGTTCTTTCTCAAAATAATATTGGCGCTTTTGGGGAAGAAAAAATTCTAAGAAAAAATATAAAGGGGGTTAACTTTTCTTTTTTGGGTTTTAATGAGGTTGGTTTGGGAAATAGGGCTTATGAAAGACTTTTGCTTGATGTTGCTGATAAAATCAAGCAGGAAAAGGAGTTTTCGGATGCGGTTGTTGTTAGTTTTCATTGGGGAAATGAATATACGGAAGATATTTCTCCAAGACAAAAACAATTAGGATATCTTGCAATTGATAGTGGAGCTGATATTGTAGTTGGGCACCATCCCCATTGGGTTCAAAGCAAAGAGATTTACAAAGACAAGCCTATCTATTACAGTTTGGGTAATTTTGTTTTTGACCAAATGTGGAGCCAAAAAACAAGAGAGGGTTTAATTGTCAGTTTTGAGTTTGAAGGCAAGAATCTTTTGGGGGAGAAAGAATTTCCTGTTTTGATAGAGGATTTTGGTCAGCCAAGGTTTATTGGAGAAAATTAGGCTGTGATAAAATAGCATTGCTATAAAATGAAAAGAAAATTGGGTTTGGTTTTCCTTTTTTATCTTCGAGTTTTGGCCAAGGTTCAATTATGGAAGGTTGGATTGTTAAGGAAGATCTTTAAAAAACCTCCGCTAAAGATTGTTGGTGTTACCGGATCTTATGGAAAGACAACCACTATGCTTGCTATCGTTTCTGCATTGAAGGGTGATTTTAAGGTCAAATATACCGAAAAAGGTAATTCGGAGAGTGGAATTCCTCTTGATATTTTAGGCCTTAAGATGAAAGGTTACTCGGTTCTTGATTGGATGAAAGTTTTTGTTCTTTCCTTTTTGATGCTTTTTATCAACTGGCGCGATTTTGATATTTATGTTGTTGAGATGGGAGTTGACGAGCCGAAAGAACCTAAAAATATGACATATCTTTTGAAGATTATTAGGCCTGATATAGGAGTTTTTATAGGAGTTTCATCTGTTCATAGTCAACAGTTTGAATCCGTGCTTCCAAAGAATCTGAATTTATCTTCAGATCAAAGACATAAGCTGATTTTGTCTGTTATAGCTGACGAGAAAGCAAAGATGATTGTCAATCTCCCCAAGGATGGGTTTGCAGTTTTGAATTTTGAAGATAAGTTTGTAAAAGAAAGGGCTGTCTTAACCAAAGCTAAAGTTATACCAGTCAAAAGAGTAAAAATAGAATTTGAAGATTATATTTTGCCTGATGAGTTTGATATAAATTTTGGAATTGCTGTAAGCGTAGCCTCTATTTTTGGGATAAAAAGAGGAAAGGCAATCTCGAATATTAAGAAAAATTTTAAATTGCCGGCCGGCAGGTCCTCAATTATAAGAGGAATAAAAGACACTTTGATAATAGATTCTTCTTATAATTCTTCTTTTAAAGCAACAGTTGTTATGCTTGGTCTTCTTGATAAATTGGGCAAGAAACTGAAAAGGAAAAAAGTGGCGGTTTTGGGAGATATGCGAGAGTTGGGTAATCTTGCTGAGAGGGAACATAAAGAGTTGGCAAAAGTAGCGGTAAGGATTGCAGACAAGATTATCTTAGTTGGTCCATTGATGGGAAAATATTTCTTGCCGCAGGCTCTTAAGCTTGGTTATCCTAGAGAAAATATAAAGCATTTTTCAAACGCTTGTCTGGCTGCTAAGTTTCTGAAGGGTAGTCTTGATGGTGGAGAAATAATACTTGTTAAAGGCTCTCAGAATACAATTTTTTTGGAAATAGTTGTTGAGGCTTTAATGGCTGATAGGTCGCAGGCTGATGTTTTGCTTTGCCGTCGAGGGAGTTATTGGGAATCTCAACGAGGTATGTATGCTTCAGGCGTGTAGGGGGATAACCGGAATTTAAAAGGGTGATTTTTAAAAAAGATACAAGCTTGGTTTGTTAAAAAAACCACCATTTTAAAAAAGCATTATTTATCATTAACTGATAAATAAACCTATCTGCTTTTATGTTTTAATCTATGAATTTAAGTTAGGGTTAGGCCCTAGTTTCTTTTCAACCATCTTAGAAACGATGTTTTTTTCTTGTTTGCTTTTCGACTTAAAATTAAAGCGAATAGTTCCTTCAGGATTTGAAACACCGTCTTTACCAGGGCAATGATTATTTATATCAGGGCCTATGCAATCCTGACTATAAATACACAGTTGGCAGTTTTTTGGGTTTTCTTTTATATTTTTTCACCCCCTTTCGTGGCTTTTTAGGTTTTTTTAAAAAAAGGAAGTCCTGCTTTATTGAAGAACTTTGAGCAGATGTAATTCCGCTCTGCATTAATATTCTTACTATATTATATCATTTACTTCAAGTTTTTTCTACTTTTTAGTTTTTGTTTTGCTCCTTAGCTTTACCACAAGTGCACAATAAAATAAGTTATTTTAAAAGTGATAAAATAGCCATATGGCTTTATCTGTTGGAATTGTGGGCTTGCCTAATGTTGGCAAGTCAACTCTTTTTAATGCACTTTTAAAAAGGCAGCAGGCTTATGTTGCCAATTTTCCTTTTGCCACCATTGAACCAAATGTTGGAGTGGTTCCTGTTCCTGACGAAAGGCTTTCCAAACTTGCTGAGGTGGTAAAAAATGAAGAGAAGATGGCCCAATTGCCTCCGCAGGTGCCGGCGACGGTTGAGTTTGTGGATATTGCTGGTCTTATAGCTGGTGCTTCAAAAGGAGAGGGCTTAGGAAACAAGTTCTTGAGCCATATTAGAGAAACTTCTGCGATTTGTCATGTCTTGCGGGCTTTCTCTGACCCTTCAGTTATTAAGCAAGGAGTAAGTGATCCAGAAACTGATTTTAGTGTGGTGGAAACCGAGCTTAAGCTTGCTGATTTACAGACTCTGGAGAATCAGAAATCAAAAATCAAAACTTTCAACGACCCAAAGTTTAAAATTACTGTTAATAAGTTATTTGAAGCTTTGGAAAAAGGAATTCCGGCAAGAGAAGTTGATTTATCTGAAGAGGAGGAAAAGATTGCCAAATCTTTGTCGCTTTTGACATTAAAGCCGATTTTGGTGGTTTTGAATGTAGATGAACAAGACTTAAAGAGAAGCGATGAGCTGGTATCTTATTTTGCTGAAAGGTTAAAAGTGAATGAGGATTCGGTGGTTGTAATTTGTGCCAAAACTGAAAGCGAACTTTCTAGCCTTGATGAGGCAGATCAAAAAGCATATTTATCTGATCTTGGAATTGCTGAATCTGGTCTTGAAAGGCTGATTAAAAAGGCTTTTGCTACACTTGGTCTTATAAACTTTTTGACAGCAGGGGTAAAAGAGGTTCGTGCTTGGACGATAAAGTCAGGGACTAATGCTCAGGAGGCTTCAGGCGAGATTCATTCTGACTTTGTTAAAAAATTTATCCGAGCTGATGTGATTGGCTTTGAAGATTTCGTCTCCCTTGGTGGTTGGAAATCGGCTCGCCAGGTGGGGAAGGTGAGAAGTGAGGGAAGAGACTATATTGTTAAGGATGGAGATGTGATTGAGTTTTTGATAGGAAGTTAAATAATAATTCAAAAGGCAAAAGGCAAAATTCAAAAAATACAATTCAAAATTTAAAATTATTTAATTATGCAATTGAACTTTTGACTTTTAACTTGTAATTTTGACTTTTAACTTTTGAATTATTTTTTATTCATAATTCTTAAATCGTAAATCTTAAATCCATATTCCTTTCCCTTACTACTTTCTACATTCTACTTGCTAACTATCTCACCCATTCTACTATTGTCATCTTTATTTTGAGTTGATATAATCTTAAAGTTATGAATAAATACGAATTGACATTGATTATTGATCACAAATCAACTCCTGCCAAGAAGAAAAAAGTCCAAGAGATGATTGAAAAGAGTGTTTCTCTCTTGGGTGGAAAAATAATTAAGTTTGAAGATTGGGGAGAGAAGGAATTTGCTTACGATATTGGCAAAAATAGTTCTGGAGTTTATCTTTTCTTTGAGTTAGAAGTTAATCCCTCTGCAGCAAAATCTCTTAATGATAAATTGCGTGTTGAAGGTGATATTATACGTTATCTTTTGGTAAAAGTTAGTTGAAAGTTGAAAAAATAAGATTTAGAATAAAGTTATGGCAAGAAGTTTAAATAAAGTTTTACTAATAGGTAATTTGACTCGTGATCCTGAATTGCGTTATACCCCTCAAGGAACTGCCGTTTGTTCCTTTGGCTTGGCTACAAATAGACAATGGGTAACCGAGTCTGGAGAAAGGAAAGAAGATGTCGAATTCCATCGTTTGGTAGCTTGGAATAAATTAGCTGAAATTTGTGCGCAACTTTTGAAAAAAGGTAGAAAGGTTTTTGTTGAGGGTAGACTACAGACTAGAAATTGGACAGGACAGGATGGATCGCAAAGGTCGACAACAGAGATAGTGGTTTCTGATATGGTTCTTTTAGATCAGAAAAGAGAAGGAGAATCTTTAGAGGATTTTGGTGGTGTTGTAGATGCCGCTTCTGATGTAACTGTTACCGATGTATCTGCGGCTCCTGAACAGATTGAACCAGTAGAGAATAATAAAGGTGGTGAAGAAGATAAATCTAAAAAAGAAGAAAAAAAGGACGACGACTCCTTAGAGGATATTCCCTTCTAGTATTTTAGAATTTAGAATGATAAAGAAAAATATTTTTACCAAAAAATTAAAGCCAATAAATCAGATTTGTCCATTTTGTAGTGATGGTAAAGAGCCTAACTATAAAGATTATGAGTTTTTGGCTAATTTTCTGACAGAGCGGGCAAGAATTATGCCGGCTTCTCGAACTGGTGTTTGTGCTAAGCATCAACGAAGGCTGGGGCGGGAGATAAAAAGAGCCAGATTTTTGGCTCTTCTTCCATATATAGAAAAAATCAACTAATTTTCATTTTTATGAAATATACATTAAGAGTGGATACTCTTTCTTTGCGTAAATTAGTTTTAAAGGTTTTAGCTGTTTCTCTTATATTTTCTACAGGTTATGTCTTAGGGGCTAAAGGGTATAAGATTAGCCAGCCTAATTTCTTTGATTTCAAGGTCGAAAGAACTCTTCCTGCTGATAAGCAAAATATTGATTTTTCTCTCTTTTGGAAGGTTTGGGATATTTTGGGTTCTTCTTATTATGATAAATCAAAGCTTAATCCGGCAAAAATGGTTGAAGGTGCAATTCAAGGAATGGTTGCTTCGATCGGTGATCCTTATACTGTTTATCTACCTCCTGAAGAGAACAAGGTGGTAGAAGAGGATTTAGAAGGGAGTTTTGGTGGAGTTGGAATCCAGATTGGTTTTAAGGGGAAGCAATTGGCAGTTATAGCTCCTTTGTCTGGGACTCCAGCTGAGGAGGCAGGAATAAAAGCCGGTGATTTTATTTTGGCTATTAAAGATGAGAAGAAAGGTGTCGATAGGACAACTGGAGGTATGTCTTTGCCAGAGGCGGTCCAGCTTATTAGAGGTCCAGCGAAGACTGAGGTTACTTTAACTCTTTTGCGGGATGGTCAGGACAAACCAATTGAGGTAAAGTTGGTTAGGGCAGAAATTAAGGTTCCATCTGTAGTACTTACATTTGAGGGCGAAGGTGAACGAGTTGCTTATTTGAAGCTGCTCAAATTTGGTGGAGAAACTGACAAGGAATGGAATGATGCGGTTTCTAAAATTATTGCAAGCGGAGCAAAGGGTATAGTTCTTGACTTGAGGAACAATCCTGGTGGATATCTTCAAGAGGCTGTAAATATTGCTGGAGATTTCTTGAACACAGGAACAGTTGCTGTTTCCCAAGATGTAAATGGCAAGAAGCAGGATTTAAAAACAGACCGTTTGCCCAGATTGCAAAAATATCCTTTGGTGGTTTTGGTTAATGAAGGATCAGCTTCTGCTAGCGAAATTCTAGCTGGTGCTTTAAGAGACCAACTGGGTACAAAATTGGTAGGCAAGACAACATTTGGCAAGGGAACAATTCAGGAACCAAAAGATATTAACGGAGGGGCGGGATTGCATGTTACCATAGCTAGATGGCTTACGCCAAAAGGTGAGTGGGTAAATGAGAAAGGTTTGAAGCCGGATATTGAAGTGGAAGATAATGTTGATACTAGTGAAGATGAACAATTTAATAAGGCTGTTGAGGTATTGAAAATCTAAAATTTGTTTGCTAACCTATTTTCTGCCATGAGAAAGTTTGATTTAAGAAGCTTCACAATCGGAATCTTGATAGGTTTAGTTATTTTCTCTTTGGTTTTTACTGGAGCATTTATTGATAGGACTTTCCATCTTAGCTTTCTTGATAAGCTCTTGACTCGTCAGCAGAATCAGGTAACAGTGGGTACTAATCAGAAAATTCTTAATGAGGAATCGGTAGTAATAGATGTTGCTGAAAAGGCTTCTCCTGCGGTTGTTACTGTTTCAATTAAAACTCCTCAGCAAAGAGTAATTGAGTTCTCTCCATTTTTTGGCTTAAGGCAGGGTCTTCGGGGTGGGCAAGAGCAAGATATTGGTACTGGCTTTATAGTTTCTGAGGATGGTTTGGTTCTGACAAATAAACATGTGGTTTCAGATACAAAAGCAACTTATAAAGTTATTACCAATGATAATAAAGAGTATGAGGTAAAAGAAATTAGTCGTGATCCTTCAAATGACATTGCTATTTTGAAGATTAATCCATCTGACCATCCTGACAAGAAGCTTAAAGTTCTAGAGTTAGGGGATTCTTCAAACCTAAAAGTTGGTCAGTTTGTAATAGCAATTGGAACTGCGCTTGGGGAGTTTCGCCACACTGTGACAACAGGCGTGGTTTCAGGTTTGGGTAGGGGAATTGTGGCGGGGAGTGTTTATGAAGGTTATGTCGAAAGGCTTGACAATGTGATTCAAACAGATGCGGCTATTAATCCTGGCAATTCTGGTGGACCTCTTCTTAATTCTGCTGGACAGGTAATTGGTATTAATGTAGCTGTTGCACAAGGTGCTCAGAATATTGGTTTTGCAATTCCTGTCAATGTGATTAAAGACAGTCTAGGTAAATTTAAGCAAACTGGCAGATTTCCAGCCAAGCCGTTCTTGGGTGTTAGGTATCAAATGATTGATGAAAAAACGGCAATAATGAATGGTGTTCCTAAAGGAGCTTATGTGGTTGATGTGGTTAGTGGGTCTCCGGCTGAGGAAGCCGGTGTTAAAGTTGATGATATTATTGTTAAGATTGATGATAAGAAATTGGATTCTGATAATGCTCTAGCTGATGTAATTGCTTCCAAAAAGCCTGGTGATAATGTCAGCATTGAGATTTGGAGGGATGGCCAGAATATAAACTTAACTGCAACTTTAGCTGAGGCTGAATAGTTATTTTAAGTTTTCTTCAAGAAGGGAAATTATTTTGTCAATTTCTCCGTCTAGAACAGCTTCAAGATTTCCAAACGATTTCCCAATTCGGTGATCAGTGACTCTATCTTGGGGAAAATTGTAGGTTCTTATCTTTTCAGCTCTTTTTCCCTGGCCGATAGGGGAGCGGTATCCAGCTATTTCTCTTAATTTTCTTTCCTCTTCTCTTTCCCAAAGTTTGGAGCGAAGGATTGACATGGCAATTTGGCGATTTTGTTCCTGGAATCTTTCTTGAGAAGATGTTACCACAATTCCTGTTGGTTTGTGAATTAATCTTACAGCAGTTGAAACCTTGTTTACATTTTGTCCACCGTGGCCACCCGCTCTAAAGAACTGAATTTCTAGATCGTTTGGATTTATTTGAATTTCGTTTTCTTTAATTTCGGGCAGTACTGCTACCGTTGCTGTTGAGGTATGAATTCTGCCTCTTTTTTCAGTTTTTGGAATTCGCTGGACTCTGTGGACTCCGCTTTCATTTTTAAGTTTATCAAAGACAGAGGGGCCGCTGATTGAAAGCGTGTTGTCATCTACTAGAGTTGTTTTCCAACCCTTTTTGGTAGCGTAGCGAAAGTACATTCTCAAAAGATCAGCTGCCCAAATTTTGGCTTCGTCTCCACCAGCAGCTCCTCTTGTTTCAAGATAAACTTTTTGGTTGTCAAACATAGTTTGTATGAGGATAATTTAGCGTAGTTCGGATAATGTTTCTGGTTTTTCTAATTCTTGTAGAATCCTTCTTTCTCTCTTTAGTCTTCTTTTTTCGGCTTTGGATATAAGTTTTTCTTTAGCTTTTTGTTTCTTTGACAAGAAAGCTTCTACACGACCGGCTGTGTCGATATATTTCATCTGCCCGGTATAAAAAGGATGACAAGCAGAGCAGACCTCTACTTTTATCTCGGGTACAGCTGCGCCAGTAATAAAAGTATTTCCGCAAGCGCAGGTGACTTTGCAGTCAGCATACCATTTTGGGTGGACTCCTTTTTTCATAGAAGATAATTATAACAATTGCTTGGGGAGATGACAATATTGAATGGGCAAGAGGTAGTAGAAAGTAGCAAGTAGAAAGTAGCAAGGGAAAGGGATATAGATTTAGGATTTAAGAATTATGAATAAAATAATTCAAAAGTTAAAATTCAAAAGTTAAAATTCAAAAGTCAAAATTACAAGTTAAAAGTCAAAAGTTTTCTTTAATTAAATTTAATTAAATATTTTTAAATTTTGAATTGTAATTTTGAGTTTTGCCTTTTGACTTTTGAGTTAATTTTTAGATATTGTAGTTAGAATTTTAAAAGTTATATAACTTTTAATTTTTAACTTTTAATTTTGAATTATTTTTCCATACCCTATTATTCATAATTCACTTGTCCTTTTCTTCGTTTCAGCGATTATTACACCGGTTAGGATTAGAAAGGCGCCGACCAAAAAAGTAGGATTGGTTTTCTCTCCAAGCCAAATTATTGCAAGTGGGGTGGAGAAAAGAAGTTGTAGATATGTAAAAAGCGAGGCTTCACTTATCTCAATACTTTTTTGACCCCTGACCCAAAGAGTGTAGGCTAGATTACCTGACATTAACGCCATGAACCAGACTCCCAAGTGATATTTTATATCGAGCTGGACAATTGAGCTTATCGTATTAGGGTACTTTAGGATTGCAAGAGGGAGAATGGTTAGGAAACCAATAATGAATGATAAATTGGCAACAAATATGGGTGAGATATCCATTTTTGTTAACTTTTTTGCCAAAAGTGCAGCAATAGTATTTGTTAATAGATAAAAAACAACAAAAATATTTCCTTGTAGTTGTGATAGATTTTCTTTTTCTAATAAGGGTTGGATCACAGCAATAATTGTTCCCAAAACAACAATAAATGTACCAAGTTTTTCTCTTGAGGTTATTTTGTCTTTAAAGATTAAAGCACCAGCTGTTGAAATAAGAAGAGGGTTGAGAGTGGTAATAAGGGCAGTATCAAGCATAGTTGTTTTCTCAAGTCCTAGAAACAAGAAGAGTAGAGAGAATGTGGAGGCGAATAGGCCGTAGATTATAATCAAAAGCCATTGACTAATTTTGATGTGTTTGACTGAAATAAATTTGAAGGTGATGAGGGATGCTATGGAAGATAGTCCAAAACGGTAGGCAAGGAATGGTAAACTCGGGATTCCCCCCAGTGTAAATTTAATTACTGGTCCGGCAACTCCCCAAATGAAAGCCACCAAACTTAGGTAAATATAAGCTTTGAGACGGTGTTTTGAAATCATTCTTTGATTATAGTCTAGTTATTGGAAGTGGGGCAATGATGAAAGGATAAAGATACAAATCACGAATTGGTGACAAGTAGCAAGGGAGAAGAATATGGATTTACGATTTATGATTTAAGAATTATGAATAAGATAATTCAAAAGTTAAAATTCAAAAGTCAAAACTACAAGTTAAAAGTCAAAAGTTTTCTTTAATTAAATATTTTTAAATTTTGAATTTTACTTTTGAGTTTTGCCTTTTGACTTTTGAGTTAATCTTTAACTTTGAATTTTGAATTATTTTCCATACCCATCTTTAATTACTATTTTCTATCAAGAATATTGTTCTTGCGGAGATGGTTTTATCTGTGGTTTCTCCAACGGCAATTATTGTCATATTTTTGTCGATATCATCAATCTTTAGGCTCTTGTTGTTTTCATCAAGGATTTTGGTGTCTTTGTTAATCTTTATTAAGTATTCTGTTTTATCATTTGAGATAGCATTTATCTCTTGTTTTCCTAATTTATTAACATTTAATTTGAAAGCAGTTCTGGTAGTGGGAGTTAGCGGTTTTACATTTATAATTCGAGATGATTCTAAGATGTTTTCTGATTTGGCAATTCCCATGGCAATTATAAAATCGCCTATAGCCAAATCTTGAGCCTTGACTTGCTTTGATTTGTCTCTATTGTCTAGAAATACAGTATCCTTGTTGTAGGCTACCTGGAGGATTTCTCCTGATTTTTCTTGACTTTTTTGACTAAGAGTAAATCTGTTTATTTGAATTGTTGACTCTGAGATATCGGTTATAGTGCCAATAAATGCTTTTGGCTTTTGGCTTACTTGCATTATTTTTTCTTGCACCTTTTTTCTAATCTCTTCTGAAGTTGATGCATCTTGTGCCTTGGCTAAAAGTGGAAAAACTGTGGCGATTGAGATGCCAACAGAAAGTACTGTAATTAATATTTTTTGCTTTTTCATTTTTGAAACCCTTCAGAATAAACAATTGGTAATTTGACTGTTTCAGTTTTGTTATCCTTGAGGAAAGAGGTAACAATTATTTCATTTAGGCCACTAATTAAGGGTATATTGACGCTAAAACCTCCATCTTTGTCTGATTTTATTAGCAGATCTTGGTTTTCATTTGAGATGACGATTTTACTTTCCGGTTCGGTGACTCCTTCAATGGTGGTAGAATTTGAACCGATCACTTCGTTTTCTTCAGGTTTTAGAATCGTCAGAGCACCAGCGGTTGGTGTTTGAGGGTTAGGGTTGGCACTACTGGATGCCTTTTGCATTTCTTCTTGACTACTATTTTGATTGGAGTTTGTTTTCCAAATTCCAAAAGCAATAACCAACCCAAAGGTTATTCCTGCCAAAAGAGCGAAGATTATTTCTTTTCGCATATTTTTATTCTTGCTGGCTTAATATAAGTTTTATAAGGCTTTTTGTCAAGGCAAAAAAAACGCTCTTGTCAAGATATTTTAAGTTTGCTAGTATGCAGTTGATGGAAATAAATTATTTGGGACATGCTTGTTTTAAAATAAAAAGCTCAAACACAAAGCTTCTAATTGATCCATTTGATCATAAAATGGTGGGTATAAAACTTCCTCCTCAAGAGGTTGATGGGGTTTTGGTTACTCATAATCATCCTGACCATAATTTTGTTGACGTTGCTCGTGGTTATCGAAAAGTAATTGATGCACCTGGAGAATATGAGATTGGTGGTATTTCTATAATTGGATTTTCAACCTTTCATGATAAGAAAAGTGGGCAGGAACGTGGCAGTAATACTATTTACTTAATTGAGGCTGAGGGTTTAAAGCTTTTACATCTTGGTGATTTAGGACATACTCTTACAGAAAAGCAACTTGAGGCAGTGGGTGAGATTAATGTTTTAATGATCCCAGTTGGAAATAAATATTCCATTGGTCCTAAAGACGCTGTTAAGGTGGTTCGTGATATTGAGCCTCAGTTTGTACTCCCAATGCATTTTTATTTTGAGGGGATTAATAAGGAAGTTTTTGAAGGCCTTTTACCTGTCGAAGATTTCTTAAGCGAGGTGGGTTTACCGGTTGAAAGACTGCCCAAACTTTCTTTAAAATTGCCTGATTTGACTGAGGATCAGAAAGTAGTATTGTTGGAGAGAAAATAGTTTCTGCCCTTTCTCCTCATATTTATAACTGATGGCTGAACAAAATTTAAAATTGCCACCGTTTTCGGAAGAAGCCGAAGCATCGGTCTTGGGAGCGGTTTTAATAGATAAATATGCCATTGTTGCTCTGGCTGAGATTTTAACTCCTGATGATTTTTATAACCTTCGTCATAAGCTTATTTTTGAAGCTTGTATGGATTTGTACGAAGGGAGAATACCGATTGATATTTTGACGGTTAGCGACAGACTGAAAAAGAAAAAGAATTTGAAGAAGATTGGAGGTTCTTCTTATTTAGCTCAGTTGGCTAATCAGGTGCCTACGGCAGCGCATGTAGAGCATTATGCCAGGATAGTTAAAGATTTAGCTACCAAAAGAAATTTGATTTCAGCAGCAAGCAAGGTAGTCGAAATGGCCTTTGATGAGAGTATGGCCGCTGACGAACTTTTAGATAAGGCTGAATCGGAAGTTTTTTCTCTTTCTGAAAAACAGCGTTTTAAAACTTTTACTCCGGTTCGTGAAGCATTGGCTGAAAGTTTTGACAGGCTTGATGAGCTGCATAAACAATCAGAAGGTTTGCGGGGTGTTCCTACTGGTTTTAAAGATCTAGATTCTGCTCTGGCTGGAATGCAAAAATCTAATCTTTTGATACTAGCAGCTCGGCCTGGGGTGGGGAAGACTACTTTAGCCTTAAATATTGCTCAATCTTTAGCGGTGCAGCATTCACGTCCTGTGGCTATATTTTCTCTTGAGATGAGTAAAGAGGAGTTGGTTGATCGGCTTCTTGTTTCTCAAGCTGATATTGATGCTTGGAAGTTAAAGACTGGTAGGCTTTCGGAGGAAGATTTTACAGCGCTTTCAAATGCAATGGGTATTTTGGCCGAAGCACCTATTTATATTGATGATACTCCTGCTTTATCAATTACTGAGATGAGAACAAGGGCAAGAAGGCTTCAGGTTGATGTAGGAATTGATCTTTTAATTGTTGACTACCTCCAGCTTGCCAGGTCCAGACATCTTGAGAACAGAGTCCAGGAGGTATCTGAGATCTCTCAGGGCTTAAAGAATTTAGCTCGTGAGCTTAAAATTCCAGTTTTGGCTTTGTCCCAGCTTTCTCGTGCAGTTGAGCAAAGAGGTGAAAAAAAGCCTCAGTTGGCAGATTTAAGAGAATCTGGGTCTATTGAGCAGGATGCTGATGTGGTTATGTTTTTGTGGCGTGATGATGAGGAGAATTTGGAAAACGTTACTTTGGATATTGCTAAACATAGAAATGGCCCTTTGGCATCAATTAAGCTTTATTTCAAGGGAGACAGAATTAGGTTTTATGGTAGGGAAGTGAAGAGGGGATGAGAATGGATAATGGGTATGGAAAAATAATTCAAAATTCAAAGTTAAAAATTAAAAGTTATATAACTTTTAAAATTCTAACTCTAATATCTAAAAATTAACTCAAAAGTCAAAAGGCAAAATTCAAAAATACAATTCAAAATTTAAAAATATTTAATTAAAGAAAACTTTTGACTTTTAAATTGCAATTTTGACTTTTGAATTTTGACTTTTGAATTAGTAAAATACAGCAGTATGATACAAGCTACTGATTTAAGAGCTGGTGTGACTTTTTTGTCAGACGGCAAGCCTTATCGAGTAATCAAATACAATTTGATTAAGATGGGGCGGGGCGGTGCTACTGTGCGTGTTACAGCCAGAGATTTACTTAGTGGTACCGTTGAGGATAAGACATTTAGCTCAAACGTTAAAGTTGAGGAAGTAGTAACTTCTAAAAGAAAATTAAATTTTCTTTATTCTGATAGTAAACTAGCTACTTTTATGGATCCTGAAACTTTTGAGCAAGTAGAAATACCTGTTGAGGTTATTTCAGCAGAGCTTCCTTTTATTAAGGAGGGAGAAGTGGTTGACATACTTTTTTGGGGTGATAAGCCGCTTTCTGTTGATATTGCACCAAAAGTTACTTTAAAGGTAGTAGAAACAGCTCCTGGGGTAAAAGGAAATTCTGCGACAAATGTCTTTAAGCCAGCAAAGCTTGAAAATGGTCTTGAAGTAAAAGTACCCCTTTTTATCAAGACTGGAGATTTGGTTCGTGTTGATACTAGAACCGGAGAGTATGTCGAAAGAGCCAACAAATAGGCTTATTTAAAAATCCACCACAAAGCAAGGGCGATAGTTAAAATTTGTGTTGTCAAACCAGGCACAACTGAAGTATCAACCTGAAGTGATTTCTGGAACTTTATCCATCTTTCTATTAGATTTGATTTTAGATTAAGGAAGAAATAAGGGGCTTCAACTAGGTCAGGCAGAACAGAAAAAAAACAAGCCAAGAGTATAATCACAAATTGCTCAAAATTGCTTGATTTACTTAAAGCAATCCATAATCCCAAAGACAAGGCGCTTACAGAGTCAATAATTACTATTGTTGTTGATTTCTTGGTGACTTTTCCGAAAGTTTTCTTTTCTGTGTTTAGATGTGGGTTCCAGTGGGGGACTTTCTCAAGCAAGAGATGGCTTAGAAAGGCAAGGGGTAGGGAAACAAAAGGATTGGCTATCTTTGTGGCTATAGCCGCTCCAACTGCTACATGTGGTGTCTCAAGCACAAATTAGATGTTAACCTTTTTGGAAAATAAAATCAAGAGATAATAAGAATTATGAATTAAGGGGTATGAATTATGGGCAAGAAATGGGCTTACAAAGTTAAGTTTTGTAGAAGGTAAAAGGCTGTCAGATATCAGACATCGGGCATCAGCCATCAGTCGTCAGCTATCAGATGCTGGTCAGAGTTAGTCCCCGCCTATGGCGGGGTTAGTCAAAGCTGGTCGAAGTTGGTTAAAATTGGTAACTGATTAGCTCAAAAGTCAAAAGGCAAAATTCAAAAGTACAATTCAAAATTAAAAATTATTTAATTATCTAAACAAACTTTTGACTTTTAACTTGTAGTTTTGACTTTTGAATTTTAACTTTTGAATTATTTTTATTCATAATTCTTAAATCTTAAATCGTAAATCTTGATTCTTTTCCCTTTGCTACTATCCTTTCTTGTTGTAGTATAATCTTTTATCATTATGTTTTACGGAGTTTTTTTAAACATATTGGGACTTTTAATTTTCCTTTTTGTTTTCTGGAAGAAGCTAAAGGAGGACTATATTTCATCGCATATATTTTCAACATCCTTTTATGTTATTTTTTTAGTTTTGATAACTATATTGTTATCTCATTTTTTTATCCCTTCTTATTGGTTTTGGCTTGTTTTTTTAGCTTTCCTTTTAGGTATAGTTTTGGGTAAATGGCGTTTTGATATGCGTTTTTATGAAACCTATGAGGCGGGTGTTATTTCTATTTTACCTTGGTTGAGTTTTATTTTTCTCCTTGATGCCATGAAGACAACAAGTTGGTATTCATTTTGCGGATTCTTGTTTATTTGGGCTTTGGTTTTGTTGTATGTTTTTTTGAATCTGAATTACAAGAGTTTTAGTTGGTATAGATCTGGTAAGGTTGGTTTTTGTGGCCTTGCTATAACTTTTGTCTTTTTTTTAGCTAGAATTCCAGTTGCTATTTTTTTTCCTTTTGTGTTATCCTTATCAGGTAGTTTTGAAATTTTGTTGTCAGGACTGTTTTCTTTTTTGTCAATTTTGTTATTATTTGTTTTGTCAAGATGAAAAAAACAGACAAGAAAAAAAGAGTTAATTCTGGTAAGAAGGAAGCGCTAGTTCGCTTTCCATCTAGTTTGCTTAAACCTGTAGCTGATTTTCTGCAAGACAGGTTAAAGAGGCTCGAAACAACTAAGAAAAAAGTGGAGAAAGAAGATCCTTTTCGTGACAGTGATCGTCTAGTTGATAATGCTTCACCTGACACAGATGCGGCAGAACAATTTGGTCACGCAAGAGCTTCGGCTATTAAAAAGGAAATTGATAGAAAAATTATTCAAACAAGAAAGGCTCTAACTCGCCTTAAAATTGGCAAATATGGAATATGTGAGAACTGTGGAGAAATGATTGATACTGATAGGCTTTTGATTTATCCTGAAGCTACCCTTTGTGTTAGGTGCCAAAAAGAAAGAGAGAGTTAAGTGTTAAATTCTTTTTCCTTGCAACCTCTTTTGGTTTATGAAGATGATTCTATTTTAGTTCTGAATAAGTCTGCAGGATGGATTACTAATTCCTCATCTACTTCTGGTAAGTCGCTAGTGGTTCAAGACTGGATTTTTAATAATTTTGATTTTGAAATATCTAAAGATCAAAATTTAAGGTCGGGGATTGTACATCGTCTAGACAAAGATACTAGCGGACTTCTTTTGGTGGCTAAGACTAAAGATACTTTTAGAGCTCTTCAGGAGGAATTTAAGGCCAGGAAAGTGGAGAAAAGGTATTTAGCGCTAGTCCATGGTAAGGTTTTTCCAGAAACAGGGAAAATAAGTGCTTCTGTTGGTAGATTGCCTTGGAATAGAGAAAGGTTTGGAATTTTGCCGGGGGGAAGGGAAGCAATTACAAATTATAGAGTTTTAAAGTATTTTAAATATCCTTTTAAGAAGGAAGTTTTAACTTTGGTTGAGGTTGAGCCCAAGACTGGTCGGACACATCAAATTAGAATACATTTTAAGTATATTGGTCATCCGCTGGTATCAGATATTTTTTATGCTGGCAGAAAAACCAGCCGTGATGATTTGAAATTTTGCCCTCGGCTTTTTTTGCATGCTTCATTTATTTCTTTTATTCATCCAAAATCGGGAAAAATGATAGAGATTGAAAGCAAATTGCCGGAGGAATTGAGATCGGTGATCGAGAGTATAGAGGTTGAGAACGATAGCAAGTAGTAGGAAAAATGAATTATGAATTATGGGTATGGGAATATAATTCAAAATTCAAAGTTAAAAATTAAAAGTTATATAACTTTTAAAATTCTAACTACAATATCTAAAAATTAACTCAAAAGTCAAAAGGCAAAACTCAAAATTACAATTCAAAATTTAAAAATATTTAATTAAATTTAATTAAAGAAAACTTTTGACTTTTAACTTGTAATTTTGACTTTTAAATTTTAACTTTTGAATTATTTTCCCATTATTCATACCCCTTAATTCATATTCATGATTTTTAACCATTAACAATACCATCGTATCCGTGTACTAGTTTACGGAACCGTTATCACTTCTAATTACTATCAATACATCGATGTATTGATAGTAGCTTATAGTTTAGTTTGCAAGTGTCAGTTGGGCGCGAGGTTTTATGCCTTATACCCATTATTCATACCCCTTAATTCATAATTCACTATTCTTAAATCTTAAATCCATATTCCTCTCCCTTACTACTTTCTACTTACTGCTTACTACTGTTTTTACCTTTTACCGATCTTTACACTCAGCTTGTTTCTGTTTACAATGAAAAAGTGATGTTTGAAATAAATTTGTTAAACGGAATTTTTATTTTTTTATTGGCTTCATTTTTCGGAGGGATTCTGGCTAAGTTTTTAAAGCTTCAGCCTTTTATTGGTTATATAGTTGCTGGGGTTTTATTTGGAAGTTTCTTGCCAAAAGAATATTTTGAGGTTGACAAACTTGCAGATATTGGAGCGATACTTCTTCTTTTTTCTTTGGGGTTAGAGCTTTCTTTATCTAAGCTTCAAAGAATTTTGAGAGTAGCACTTTGGGGTGGAATTATACAAATAGTCTTTAGTTCGGCTTTATTTTTTGTAATACTTATATTTTTGGGCGTTAGTCAGATTGCGGCGTTAATTTTGGCGATAGGATTTTCTCTTTCTTCAACAGCGGTAGTTGTGAAGCTTTTATCTGAAAGGGGAGATTTAGATAGTATCCATGGAGAACTAATGGTTGGGTGGCTTTTGGTTCAGGATTTGGTTGTTTTGCCAATAATGATTTTTGTTAGCAGTCTTAATAAGGCGGAGAGTAGCTGGCTTTTACCTTTGGCCACCATGTCTTTAAAAGGTTTTTTTGTTATATCCTTGGTTGTTATCTTAGGGAGATTAGTTTTGCCTTTCATTGTTCACAAAACAGCAACTTTGAATTCACGAGAGCTTTTACTTTTAGTCTCAGTTATATTTGCCTTGGGAGTAGCATCTTTAGTTCAACTTTTTGGGTTTTCGTCAGCACTTGGTGCATTTTTGGCGGGAGTTGTGATTTCTGATTCTCAAGAGAAACATGCTGTTTTTGCTGAAACTCGCTCTCTTCGAGATTTATTCGTGGCCCTTTTCTTTGTGAGCTTAGGTTTTACTCTAGTTCCTTCTGTATTATTTAAATCTATTCTATTAATTTTGTTCTTAGTTTTAGTTATATTTGTAGTCAAATTTATCGTCTTTCTTATAGTTAATTTTGTTTTTGGATATTTTGGAAAAACCGCTATTTTGTCTGCTTTAGGTTTGACTCAAGTGGGTGAGTTTGCTTTTATAATTTTTTCTCAAGCTAGGAATCTTAAAATTTTAAGTTTCGAGGATGCGTCTTTAGGAATAGCAGTTGCTCTTGTTTCTTTGGTTTTAAGTCCTTTAGTGTTTAGGTATTCTTATGTTTTTTGGCGGAAGTTAAAGAATTTCTCGCAGGGGAAATCCCTTTTATCAAAATATTTTGCCAGATCAGCAAGTCAAAAAGAGAAAATTGAGGAAATTTCTGACCATATTGTTATTTGTGGTTTTGGTAGGGTGGGTAGATGGGTAGGTAAGGCTCTGGATTCTTTGGGAATTGGTTTTTTAGTGGTTGATTATAACGAAAAGGCGGCAAGGGAGGCAAGAGAAAAGGGAATTAAGGTAATTTATGGGGATGCTTCTGATATCGAGATTATAAAACAAGCAAGAATACCTTTTGCCAAATGTGTTGTTGTGGCTATTCCTGACAAGGTAGCTCAAGAGGAGTTAATTACTCATATTCAGACCATATCTCCCAATGTCAAGATATTTGCTCGGGCGCATCTTGATGAAGACGCGGCGAGGTTAAGGTTTTTAAGAGTTGACAAAGTTGTTCAGCCCGAATTTGAAGCGGCAATTGGGATTGTAGGCTCTGTTTTAACGGCTCTGGGGATTAGTCATCCTGAGATAAAGTCTAAGATAAGAGATTTGAGGCGTTCTCATACCATTTCTGAGAACCCCACTTTCTAAATTTTTATGAACAAGCCTGCCCACAGTTGGAAAATAAAGAATCGTCGTATTTTGAGAGATAATCATTCGTCTGGCAAGACTAGAATTCTCCTTAAGATAATTCTTGCCTTTATTTTGGTGTTTTTGTTTTCATTGTTGATTTTTAATATTATTAAAGCCAGTAAAGAAAGAAAAATTTTGTTAGCTATTGCTGGTGGGGAAAATTTTAAAATAGCCAGTTTTGATTTTGATAGTAAAGAAACAGCGGTTATTGAAATTCCATCAAATGTTGAGGTTGAAGTAGCACGTAGTCTTGGAAATTGGGAACTTTCAAGTGTGTGGAATTTGGGTGAGAACGAGAAAATAGGTGGTGGCAAGCTTTTGGTTGAAACTCTGCGAAATAATTTCTTTGCGCCAGTATTCTTTTGGACATCTGAAAAAGGGAACTCTTTGCTTGGTGGCAATTATCTGGATCGTCTTAGCTTCCCGTTTCTTGAAAGGAGGAGTAATCTTAATTTCTTTCAGAAGATTAGACTGGCTATTTTTTCAGCGAGGTTTAAAGAATCAGAATTAACCAAGATAAATCTCTCTCAGACTTCCTTTTTGCAAGCAGCTAGACTTAAAACTGGCAAGGATGGATACTTAATAAAAGGGGTTTTGCCAGAGGATCTGCTTTGGGTTTATGCCGATCCGCTGTTTTTAAAAAATAAAGTATTTATATCGGTGATTAATGAATCTGGCGGTTCTTTGTTAGTTTCCAAAGTTGGGAAGATTATTGAGTCTATGGGCGGGAAGATTTTGTCTGTTGAAAATCAGAATATGACAGATAGTGATTGTGAAGTCTATTCCTCTAATTATGCTTTGGCCCGAGAAGTTGCCTTGGTATTTTCTTGTAGACTGCAAGAATCAAAGGATTATAAAACACAAGATGGGGAAATAATCCTTAAGATTGGGAAAAAGTTTAAGGATCGTTTTTGATTCCTTTTATTCTTGTGGCTCGTCTGGTTCACTGGTAATATAATCTTCTTTGTGATGAACCAATTCTGGGGGGGTGAAGGAGACATAATCAATTTTTTCAACTGCAAAAGATGGAATTTTTTCAGTTTTTTTGGTTTTTTTAATTTCTCTTATAAATATCTTAATCTCTTTTCCTTCTGCACTTTTGACAAAGGCTTGATATTGATTACCAAGCTTAATTAGTTTTTTAAGTCTACTGTTTATGTCGTCTGGAAGTCTGCCAATATATTCATTTTCAAGCGTGGTAACATTTATTCTATGACCGTGAGCGTCAAGTTTAACTTTATCGCCAGCATCAAGCTTGGCGATGGTTTTTGGATTACCAGGATAGGTTAAATTGACTATCTTTGTTCTACCCGGTTCTTCAATAAAAAGATCTGCGTTTACTGATTGGCTTACATACTTACCTTTTGGTTTTAGTTTGTTCCATTTTTCAAGACATTTTTTTGCAATAAGATTATAAGGATCAAGAGAAAGAACCTTTTTAGCGGTGGCTTTGGCATTTTTAATATCTCCAATTTCTGAATAGGCTCTAGCAAGCCTGCCTAAAGCTTCTATATCGTTTGGGTTTTCTTCTAATATCTCTTTGTTTATTCTTAAAGCTTCGTTCCAATTACCTTCAATGGCGCAGTCTATTGCCTTTTGGGCTTTCTGGTTTATGTCGTCTTGCATAAAATTGAATATCTACAAAAGGATAAATGTATTGTATAATCATGTCAATAGTTTATGAGTGGCCATTCACATTACGCAACAATTAAAAGACAGAAGGAAGCTAAAGATTCAGCTAAGGGGAAAATTTTCTCCCGTCATGCTAAAGCTATTGCTTTGGCAATTAAGGCAGGGGGCAGTGCCGATCCGGAGCTAAACTCAAAACTCCGTTTTGCTATTGAACAGGCTAAGGCTGACAATATGCCTAAAGCCAACATTGAAAGGATCCTTCAGCGAAGCCAGGAAATGGGAGATTTGGAAGAGGTTATTTATGAAGGTTATGGTCCTTTGGGTGTGGGTGTTGTTGTTGATGCTGTTACTAATAACCGCAATCGGACTTCTCAGGAAATAAAGAATATTTTTGAAAGAGCAGGGGGGAGGTTGGCAGGTCCTGGTTCTGTTTCTTATAATTTTGAGCTTAAGGGTATGTTCACTGTAAAAAAACAAAGCGATGTTGAATCACAAATGCTTTCTTTAATTGATCTTGGGGCAGAAGATATTTTTGAGGCTGAAGATGGTCTTGAGATTTATACCGCACCAGATCGTTTCCAAGAGATAAAAGAGAAACTTTTGTCTTCTGGGTACGAAATTTTATCTTCAGGGCTTGTAAAAAAGCCAAAAAATTATCTCCTGATAGAAAACGAGGCTGAAGCCAAAAAAGTTATTTCCTTTCTTGATGCTTTGGAAGAGCATGATGATGTTCAAGGAGTTTATTCCAATTTTGATTTCTCTCCAACATCTGATAACTCTTAATGAGCAAGAGAAAGCGTTTTTTAATAACATCTTTGCTTTTAACTTTTGGTTTTGGATCAGTTCAATTCTTGGAACAACAATATAAGTTTTTAGGAATAGGTGGATTATCTTTTCTTACACTCATCTTATTTTACTGGTCATTAAGAGAGGGCTTGAGATTAGATTTTACTTTGTTGAGTCTAGTTTTGCCTGTTCTTTTTACTTTGGGGGTGGGGTTCTTTTGGTTTTTGTTGCCGGCAAATATTTTTAGCCAAGTTCCAATTTTGCTTTTTTATGGGTTTTTTATTTATGTTCTTTGCCTAACGGAGAATATTTTCACAGTAGCTGCTATTAGAACAATAGCTCTTTTGCGGGCGGCAAGGGGAGTGGGGTTTGTTTTGAGCCTTCTTGTGTCTTTTTTGCTTTTTAATACTATTTTGTCTTTGCGTCAGCCATTTTGGATCTCAAGCCCACTTGTATTTTTGGCCAGTTTTATGGTATTTTTTCAGGGTTTGTGGCAGGTTGATTTATCTACTAACTTAAACAAGAGTCTTTTGACACTCTCATTCATTTCAAGCCTTATTTTGCTTGAGGTTTCAGTTTTCATCTTTTTCTGGCCGGTTACTGTGGTTGTAGGTTCTTTATTTTTGACTGTTTCTGTTTATGTTCTTTTGGGCTTGGGGCAGGCGAAGCTTGAAGGAAGGCTTTTTTCACAAACAATCAGGGAATACCTACTTGTGGGTATTTTGGTTCTTATTTCTATGTTTTTTGCTACGCACTGGGGAGAATAAGTTTTTATTTTTTGCCTGATGTTTTTGTTAAAAAAATGATAGATAGCTTGTAGGGGAGGGGGAGTATATAACCTATAGTCATATCCTATAATTTTTAACACCTTTTTCACGAGGATATCTTCCATTTTTCACGGATAGAAGAAAAATTCAGACTTAAAATCTAAAAAGAAAAAAAAGTCGAAGGTGGAAATTAGGTTCATTTGATATAGTTTGATAGAGTATAAAGCTTCTCTTTTTTATCAGCTTTTAATCTTAAGTGCTATCTTTGTGGATAACTATTGTTCTTAATAGAAGTCCAATAACCTTTTGGTCTTTTGCTTTTTGTTTATGGGGCAATCTTTAAATAATTAATGATTTATGAGCTTTGTTTGGCTAATTTATTTTTCTTGTTCTCTTTTCTGGAGATTTGTCTTATTTGATGTCAAACATCTCCAAATCATTATGTCGCACAAGATAGATTTTACGACAATATATTAGGTCGTTGGAGCAGGAGGCCCCTTGACACTTCTTCTTAATATTTTTTTGATTTTATGTTTTTTAAGACTTTAATTTTTTTATGATTACTCTTTTTTAGATTGTCTTATTAATTTTTAATTCCAAATTTTAACCGAAAATAATACATAAGAGCTTTTTGTGTAAGAAATCTTTTTTAACCCTTATTTTTGGGAAAAAATGATCTTTGTTTAGATGATCAGTTAATCATCTAAAACAAGAAACCCCCTTTAAAATTGATTTGGTGAGGTCAGATTGGAGGCTATTTTGATTAGAACTGATACATGTCTTTGGTTATTAAAATTGTTTTTCTACAGCCACCCAATTGATTGTTTTTTAAGTTTCAATTAATTCTTATAAAATTTATTTTTTTAAATTTATATAAATTAAAAATTTATTTATAAGGAATTTTTAATTCTTGTAATTTGAAGTTTTTGATTTGGAATTTATTATTTGCGGTCTAGAATATTAATATCAATCGGCAATATACAATTTTTCAATTATTTGGCTTTTGATTGTTGGTTGTTGATTGTTGTTCGTTGTTTCTTCCTACCCACGTCGCACAATGTTATTGACAAATTAAAAGTCAGCGTCTAAACTTAATTTAGTTACTTTTATAAATGCCTGCCAATATAGCTGAAATTAAAAATAGCGAACTTAAGGCTCGGATTGAAGACTTCTTGGAATATTTGGAGATTGAAAAAGGCTCCTCTACCCTAACGATAAGAAACTATAGGCATTATTTAATTAGATTTTTAAATTGGATTGAGAAACAAAACATCAAGCCTGTGCTTAAAAGTATTAATCCTCAATTAATCCATAACTACCGGCTTTATCTTTCTCGCCTACAAGATAAGTTTGGCCGTAATCTTTCCAGAAAAACTCAAGGTTATCATTCAATTGCTTTAAGAAGCTTTTTGAAATGGTGTTTGAAGAATGATATAGAAGTCATGGCTCCTGACAAAATAGAGTTGCCAAAGATTGGCGATCGGCAGGTAAAATTTTTAAGTGGCAAAGAAGTGGATAGACTCCTTAATGCACCTTCGCTTTCAACTATTGTTGGCAAGCGTGATAAGGCTATTTTAGAAGTTCTTTTTTCAACGGGTTTGAGGGTTTCGGAGCTTGTTTCTTTAAATCGTGATAATGTTGATTTAAAAAGGCGTGAGTTTGGGGTTGTTGGTAAAGGCGGAAGAGCTCGAGTGGTTTTTCTTTCTAGTCGAGCCGCTGGGTGGCTTGAAGAATACTTAAATTCAAGACAGGATAACTTTAAGCCTCTTTTTATCAGGCACAGTAAAAATATTCCAGTTGGAGTAAGCGATGATAAGATGCGCTTAAGTGTCCGTTCTGTTCAAAGGATTCTTAAGAAATATTCTCACAAGGTTAAATTGCCATTTGATGCCACTCCTCACGTATTGCGTCATTCTTTTGCAACCGATCTTTTGATGGCAGGAGCTGATATCAGGTCTGTTCAGGAGATGTTGGGCCACAAAAATATTCAAACAACCCAAATTTATACACATGTGACTCACAAGCACTTAAAGGAGGTTTATGACAGTTATCACGGCAAATCTCGTTAATTAGAATTATTTTGTTCTTTTTCTTCTTCTTCAGTGAGATCTTTTTCTAAAGTAGCTACGCCGGCAACACTATCATCTTTTTTGGCAAATCTCATTAAAATTACTCCTTGAGTGGCTCTTCCCATTTGAGGAATGTTCTTGAGGGGAAGTTTAATTACCTGGCCTGAAGCTGAGGTGATAACCACCTGATCCACTTTTTCAGTTACAGTGGTAACAGCAGATAAATTGCCAGTTTTGGGCGTTATTACGGCTGCTTTTACACCTTTCCCCGCTCTTTTTTGAAGAGGGAAAAGGTCAATGGGTGTCCTTTTGCCAATTCCATTTTCTGAGACTGTTAGGATATCTCTGAATATTTTTCTTCTTTTATCTGTAATTTCAGGAGCTTTTGGATTGAAGACATCCATTCCAATCACCTCGTCGTCACTTGAGATCTTAATTCCCCTTATGCCTGAAGTTGGTCTGCCCATTGGCCGGATATCTTTTTCTGAAAATCTGATTGACATTCCTTTTTTGGTTACAAGCAGGATGTTGTCTTCTCCTGAGGTCTTGTCAACAGAAACCAAAGTGTCGTTTTGGTCAAGTCTAATGGCTATAATTCCTGAGGCTCTCATATTTTTAAATGCCGATATTTCGGTCTTTTTTACAACTCCTTTTTTGGTGGACATCACGAAGTATTTTCCCTGCCCTTCTTTGACAGGTAGAATAGACATTATTCTTTCTCCCTGTTCTATATTTAATATATTGACAATAGCTTGGCCTTTGCTTGTTCTTGAAGATTCAGGTATTTCCCAAACTTTGGCGCCATAAACCTTACCCTTGTTGGTGAAGAATAATAGATTGTCGTGGGTAGTAGCAGCAATAATATGCTCAATCTCGTCTTCTTCTTTTACAGTCATGCCGCTTATTCCTTTTCCCCCTCTTCTTTGCGCTTTAAATGTGTTTCTTGGAACCCTTTTGATATATCCGGTTTTGGTGATAGTAATCAAATTTTCTTCTAAGGGGATTAAGTCTTCCTCTTTGAATTCGCCTATATCTTGCTTGAAGATTTTAGTTCTTCTTTCATCTTGAAGTTTTTCTTTTAGTTCTTGAGTTTCTTTAAGTATGATATCTAATACTTTTTGTGGATCTTTTAGGATTGCTGTAAGCTCATCAATTAATTTTTTGATTTCTTCATACTCTTTTTCAATCTTTTCTCTCTCAAGGGCTGCCAAGCGTCTTAACTGCATATCAAGAATTGCGTTGGCCTGAATTGAGGTTAGACCAAATTTTTGCATTAAGTTATTCTTGGCGTCTTCTTGTGTTTTTGAATTGCGGATAGTTTTTATAACTTCATCAAGGTTATCAAGTGCAATTTTCAAACCTTCTAATATGTGGGCTCTTTTCTTGGCTGAGGTTAACTCAAAAATAGTTCTTCGGGTAACTACTTTTTGTCTGTGCTTAATATATTCGACCAAGATTTGCTTTAGGTTGACCAAATGTGGTGTGCCGTCAATTAAGGCAACAAAATTGGCTGGAAATGTAGTTTGCAGTTTGGTGTGTTTGTAGAGGTTGTTTAAGACTGCCTTGGGTTTGGCATCTCTTTTAAGATCGATTACAACACGTAAACCTTCTTTGTCAGATTCATCTCTAAGGTTGGCTATACCATTTATTTTTTTGTCTTTGACAAGATCAGCTATTGCTTTGACAAGCTGAGCTTTATTTACCTGATATGGAATTTCGGTGATTACAATTTGTGGTTTGCCTTTTTCTTCCTTAATTTCAGCAATTCCTCGGACTATTATTTTACCCTTTCCTGTTGCATAAACCTCTCTTAGGTTTTGGGCGTTGTATATTGCTCCTCCTGTGGGAAAATCAGGACCGGGGATAATTTGAATTAACTCATCAATTGTAATATCGCTTTCAAAGCTTAAATTTTGCGGAGTTACCTCTTTTTCTTCTAATTTTTGAGCTTCTCCAGAGGCAACAAGATTTATTTTTTTGATGACAAATTCGGTTTCTTCCTTTTGCTTTTCTTCGTTTAATAAAACAACTCTTCCTTTCTTTATGGTTTGAATAATTCCGTCTGCTACTTCTTTTAGATTGTGGGGTGGAATTCTAGTAGCCATACCAACAGCTATTCCTTCAGAACCCATTAACAGTAGGTTTGGAAGAAGTGCGGGCAAAAACACCGGCTCTTTTAGTGTGGCGTCAAAATTGTCAACAAAATCAACAGTATCCTTATCAATATCTGCAAGCATATAAGGAGCATATTTGGAAAGTCGTACTTCTGTGTAGCGCATTGCTGCTGGCGGGTCGCCATCAACAGAGCCAAAATTTCCCTGACCTTCAACGAGTGGATATCGCATAGAGAAATCTTGTGCCAACCTTACTAAAGCGTCGTAGACGGCCATATCTCCGTGAGGATGATATTTACCCAAGACTTCTCCGACGACTTTAGCTGATTTTGAGAATTGTTTTCCTGGTTCAAGGCCCATTAAATACATCGCATAAAGAATCCTTCGGTGAACTGGTTTGAAGCCGTCTCTGATGTCAGGAAGTGCGCGGGCGACTATGACGCTCATTGCATAGTCAAGGTAACTTTTTGAGAGTTCGGAGGTTATTTCGACTGTTTTGACTTTTCCTATATCCATTTTGGCAAAAAATAAAGGCTTATGACAGCCTTATTAATTTTATCCACCGAGCCTATATAAAGCAAGGGGTAAAAGGGGGAAATAGTAGCAAGTAGGATGTAGAAAGTAGTAAGGGAGAGGAATATGGATTTAAGATTTAAGAGAAGTGATAACCGGTTCCGTAGACTAGTACACGGATACGATAGTAATAGTTAAGAATTATGAATAATGAATTAAGGGGTATGAGAAAATAATTCAAAATTCAAAAATCAAAATTAAAAAGTACCAGCCCTAGGCTGGTTAGCCTTGGGCCAACAATTCAAAATTTAAAATTATTTAGGAGAAAAACTTTTGACTTTTAGCTTGTAGTTTGGGCTTTTGACTTTTAACTTTTGAATTATGTTCCCATAATTCGTTACCACTCCCCTTCTAGTTATGGTATTATGTCCTAAAATGAAGAAAGTATATTTCTTATTTTTGTTGCTATTATTTGCTTTTACTGCTTTATATTTTGGCAATAAAGTGTTTTTTAAATCTCCTGTTGTAGGGAATGATGATAAGGAAGATAAAATTCTAGGTTTAAAGGAAGAGTCCCCTGCCCTAAAGGTTAAGATTGACTCAAGTGAATATTTTTTTGATTATTTTCTAGCTGATCCCGAAAAATTATTTCTCTTCCCAAATTTTTCATCAGGCGATAAAGGTGAGTATCTTAAGGAGAAATTTAGCTGCAAGAATGTAATTAATGGTGGATTTTATGATGAGAATTTCAGGCCAATAGGTCTTTTTATTAGTGAATATGGAGAAATTTCTCCTTGGCGCAAAAACCAGCTTTTTAACGGAATTTTCTCGGTTAACATATTTGATACTCCTAGAATCACCAGAGAAAAGCCAAGAGATTCTTTAAGAATTGCTGTTCAAAGCGGTCCTTTGCTATTTGAAAATGGGAGCGTTGTTAACATCAGAAGTAATTATAATCATGAGAGAAGGGTTGTAGTTGCTGTTACTGGTGAGAACAAAGTGGTGTTTTTGGTTTTCTGGGGGATTAATAATCTATTAGAAGGGCCAACACTTGAGGAGCTTCCTGCCTTAATAGAGAAAATTACCAATGATTTTAATTTGGGAATTGCTGATGCAATTAATCTTGACGGTGGTACGGCAAGTTTGTTTTATTCAGATAAAACAACTTTGAGTGAGATATCAAAAGTTGGTAGTATATTTTGTACAAGATAAATTAACCTATTGTTGTTTGCGATTCTTTGTGGGTTTTGGAGATAGCCCAAGCTAGTATAAAAATCATTATTAACCCGAACACCAAAAGTTCATTTTTGTTTTTATATTGTACAATAACTGGGGCTGCGATCAAGCTTACTAAATTGACCACTTTGATCATTGGGTTTAATGCAGGGCCAGCGGTATCTTTTAGAGGATCTCCTACTGTGTCGCCCTCAACACTTGCTTTGTGAGAAAAAGAGCCTTTTCCTCCTAGATTTCCATCCTCAATAAATTTTTTGGTGTTATCGAGCGCTCCTCCAGCAATAGCCATAAATACGGCCATGAGTTGACCAACCAATATTACTCCTGCCAAAAATGCTCCAAGAGCTTCAACTTGAAATATTGCTCCTACAAACAGTGGTAGCGATACAGATATAGCCACCAAGGTCAACAGCTCTTTTTGAGCGGCAGCGGTTGTGATGGCAACTACTTTGTCGTATTCGGGAGTCTTTTTGCCTTCCAACACTCCTTTAATGGCAAATTGTTTTCTTACTTCTTCTACAACTTTGTTGGCGGCTTTTGCTACGGCTTTAATTGAATAAGCAGAGAAAAGGAAAGGTAGAGCTCCACCCAATAAAAAGCCAATGATTCCTTCTAGGGTTGAAATACGGATTGATTTGATTGGTTCAAATCCCAACCTTGCTTGTACTATACCAACATCGGTTACGTAAGAGAAAAACAAGCTGGTTGCAGCAATGACAGCTGATGCTATTGCTACTTGTTTGGTTATAGCTTTGGTGGTGTTTCCTACAGCATCCAGATCAGCCATTATCTTCCAAGCTTTTTTGCTAACACCCGCCATTTCTCCGATTCCGTTGGCATTGTCAGCAATTGGGCCAAATGAATCCATGGCAACATTGTTGCCGGTTAGCGAAAGCATACCAATACCAATCATTGCTACTCCGTAGAGCATGTATATTGGATCATGTCCTGCATAAATTACCACACTTGAGGCAATTGCAAGAGCAATGGCAATGATACTGAAAACACTTGCTTCCATTCCTACGCCAAGTCCGGAAAGAATTGTTGTTGCGGTACCGGTTTTAGTGGAATTTGCTATTTCCAAGACAGGCTTTTTGTTGTAGGAAGTGAAGTAGGAAGTCAATGGATTGAAGAAGACTGCTAGTAAGACCCCAATAGTGTTTAATAAAGCTAATTTCCATTCTCCTGTGTAGAACATTGCAAAAGCTAGAGATCCGAAGACAGTAATTAGGCTTGAGAGCTCGTATGATCTAAACATGGCTTCTTCGGCATCTTTAGCCTTGATAAATTTAACTTTTACCCTTTCCCATACCGGAACTGCAAGAGTGCCAATTATAGACGAGAGAACTCCTATTGCTCTTACTACCAAAGGATATATTATCCAGAAGTTATTTCCTGTTAGATGGACCAAAACCAGCCCCAGAATTAGGGCAGAAACAATAGTAACTTCATATGATTCAAAGACATCAGCAGCCATTCCGGCACAGTCTCCAACATTATCCCCTACCAAGTCGGCTATTACACCTGCATTTCTAGGATCGTCTTCTGGTAGATCTTTTTCTACTTTCCCGACAAGGTCAGCTCCAACATCTGCTGCTTTGGTGTAAATTCCACCCCCAATTCTCATAAATAAAGCTACAAGTGTACCTCCAAAACCAAAACCCAAAAGAGCATCAGGGGCTGCTTTGCCAAAGATTATAAAAATCAAAGTACCTCCCAATAAACCCAAGCCGTCAGTTAACATTCCTGTAAAAGTGCCGGACCGATATGCCACCGTTAAAGCTTTGTTATAACTTCCTTTAACTGCTTGGTTAGTAACTCTAATATTGCCTTCAATTGCTACCCTCATACCCAGTTGGCCAACAATGGTTGAAAATAAAGCGCCTATTATAAATGCAATTGCTCTTCCTATTGCCACTACAATGACAGCAGATTCACCAAACATAGCCACGGCCTCTTTTGAGGGAGGGACTATATAAACACTAAGAAATAGTAGTGTTGTTAATACTATTATGGCTATGATGATAGTTCTGAGTTGTTTTCTAAGGTAACCTTCTGCTCCCAGCTTAATTGCCTTCCATATTGACTGCATCTTTTCTGATCCTTTTGGAAAGGAGGTTACATTTTTCCAAATCCAGAAAGCATATGCCAAGCTTATGACAGCTACTCCTAAAACAGCAGCTAGCATTCCTCTTTCGATTAGAGAAAGGTCATTCATTTTTTAATAAAAAAATCAACTCGTTAGCCGAGTTGTGTTTTATTTTATGGAAGTCTTCTTTGTCTTGTCAATAACTATTTTGGTTATATATCTAAAGTGGCAAGTTTTGCGTGGGTTTGAATGTATTTTTTTCGTGGTGGGACTTCTTCACCCATTAGCATGGTAAACATTTTGTCTGCTTCCTCAGCATTCTCGATACTAACTTTCTTTAAGGTTCTGTTTTTGGGGTCCATTGTTGTTTCCCAAAGCTGAAGCGGATTCATCTCTCCAAGACCTTTGTATCTCTGAATTGTAAATTTCTGACCATTTAAGTTTGAAACGATAGCGTCTTTCTCTTCATCAGAATAGACATAGTGAGATTGCTTGCCAATAGTAATTTTATATAAAGGGGGTTGCGCTATGTAAAGATATCCTTTTTCAATGATTTCTCTCATATGACGATAGAAGAAAGTTAAAAGAAGTGTGGTAATATGTTGCCCATCAACATCGGCATCACACATTATTATTATTCTATGATATCTTACTTTGTTGTAGTTTATGTTTTCTCCTATTCCCGTTCCCAAGGCAATAATTAAGTCTTTAATTTCTTCAAATTTAACGATTTTATCAAGATGTGCCCTTTCAGTGTTTAGAATTTTTCCTCCCAAAGGCAAAACTGCTTGAAATCTTCGATCTCTTCCCTGCTTTGCTGACCCTCCCGCTGAATCACCTTCAACAATATAAAGTTCACTAATTTCAGGGTCTCTTGATTGGCAGTCAGCTAGTTTTCCAGGAAGTGAGGCTCCATCTAAAGCCCCTTTTCGCAAAACCGCTTCTTTAGCAGCTCTTGCAGCTAGTCTTGCTTTGGCAGCAAGGAGGATTTTTTCTATAATCCTTTTTGCATCTTGAGGATGTTCCTCAAAATAAGTATCAAGTCCTTCTTTGACTGCTGAGCTAACAAAACCTTGGACTTCTGGATTGTTTAATCTTGCTTTAGTTTGGCTTTCAAACTGAAGTGATTCAGAAGGCATTTTAATATAAACCACTGCCGTTAAACCTTCTTTAGTGTCATCCCCTGTTAAGTTAATTGCATTTTTGCTGTTTTCTCCGTTTTGCTTTTTTATGTAATCTAAAATCGATCTTGTTAGAGCGATTCTAAAGCCGGTTATGTGAGTGCCCCCATCTGTGGTTAAAATACCATTTACATAACCTCGGACTATTTCATTTATACCATCGTTGTATTGGATTGCTACTTCACAGGAAATATTTTGGTCTTGTTTAGTAACATAAATTACATCTGAAAGAGTATTTTTGTTCCTGTTTAGATGAGATACTAATGATTTAATTCCTCCTTCAAAATAATAGTGTGCTTCCTCATTGTTTCTCTCGTCTTTAAAGTGAAATGACAACCCCCCAACTAGGTATGCTCTATCTTTAAGTAAAGCTTTTACTTTATTTGAATCAAATTCTAAATTTTGGAAGATTTCAGAATCCGGTGTAAATTGAGTAATTGTCCCGGTCAGGTTTTGGCCTATTTTGATTTTCCATTCTTTGGGCAGCCACTCATCTAATTTTTCTTGACTTAGCTCTTTAACGGGATTTAAGGGTTTGCCGGCTTTGTATTCTTGAAAGTAAGCTTTATTGTTTCTTAAGACAATAACTCTAAAATTTTTAGAAAGTGCGTTTACAACCGAAGCTCCAACTCCATGAAGGCCTCCTGAGACTTTGTATGCCCCACCTCCAAATTTTCCTCCTGCATGGAGTTTGGTCATAGTTAGTTCAAGGGCCGAGACTCCCGATTTATGTTTTTCAACGGGGATACCTCTTCCATTATCTCTAATTAAAACTGAACCATCCTTTTTAATTACAACCCAAACATCTTTGGCTACCCCTGCAAATGATTCGTCGACTGAGTTGTCGACTATTTCTCTTAAACACTCATGAAGTCCTCTTGAATCTGTTGATCCAATATACATTCCCGGTCTTTTTCTTACCGGTTCTAAACCTTCTAGTACTTGAATTTGTTCTGCTGTGTATCCGTTTTGTGGATTTGCCATATCTTGTTTATTATACCTTTAAATTGCTTCTAAGTTAAGTTTTTTGACAGTAGTAATCCTAGATGTTGATCACCATTCTTGTCAACTGTAGTTTGACATTGCCATTAGCCTTTATGGCTAAAATGGCTTGATGTGCTTGGATAAGACAATTGGCGATTTTCTCACGATTTTCTTCTTGATGAATGTTTTCTTGGCATGTCAGAATGAGTTCCTTGAGGAATTTTAATGCATCTTCTCTTTTCTGTATCTTGTTAATGAAGAGAAGTTGTGAGCCTTTTTTGAGATTTAGAAATTCTAAGTATTTAGAGGCTATTTTGGCATCTATCTTTTCCTCTGATTTTAATTTGATAATTTGGCATCTTGAGACTACTGTGGGTAAAACAGATTTTATATTTTTAGTTGTTAGTATGAAAATGATGTTTTGATTTGGTTCCTCTATATTTTTAAGAATTGCATTTAAGGCTGGGGTGGAGGCTTCTTCTATGTTTCTTATAATGATGGCAAGCTTTTGATTGTGAGAAAGTTTGGTTAGTTGTTTTAGTTCTCTTGCGTCATTAATTTTTTTTAGGCTGAAATTTGATTTAATGGCGCTATTTGTTTTAGTGATTTCTTCTATTTTTTCTTCTATTTTTTCCTCGTCTTTTGAGACAATTAAAAAAGAATTCATACTTGGATTATAGCAATAGGAAATGAATAATGAATAATGGAGGATGGGGCATGGGAAAATAATTCAAAATTCAAAGTTAAAAATTAAAAGTTATATAAACTTTTCAAATCTCAAACTCTAATATCTAAAAAAATTAACTTAAAAGTCAAAAGGCAAAATTCAAAAATACAATTCAAAATTTAAAATTATTTAATTATCTAAGTAAACTTTTGAATTTTAACTTTTGGATTATTTCCCCATAATTTCTATCCCTTAATCCATAATTCATAAATCTTGATTCTTTCCCCTTGCTAGTTTGTTGAAAATAGTTTAAATTAAATACTAATGAACAACACTGCCCCGCTACAGGATCAGTCAAAAACTGGCAAATCTCAATCAACTGGTTCTACTCTTGTTGATATCTTGGTTAGTCAGGGAGCTTTGACTGAGGATAAGGCTAAAGAGATAAAACTTGCAGAAATAGAGACAGGTAAGGATCAAGAAGTAATTATTAAGTCTTTGGATGTTGTATCTCCAGCCGATATTGCTAAGGCAAAGGCTAAATTATTTAATATTCCATTTGTTGATTTAACCACCGCCCCAGCCTCTCCAGAAGCGATGGCTGTTTTACCTAAAGAGATTGCTGAGAGGTTTAAGGTTTTTCCACTTGGGATTGACAAGCTTTCCAAAACTTTAGATCTGGCAATGGCAAACCCTCTTGATTTATTTGCTATTGAGTTTATTGAGCAGAAAACTAACCTAAGAGTAAAGCCTTACGCGTGTGATGAAACCAGGTTGGACGAATTTATTACTGTCCGCTATGCCACTTCTCTATCAAAGGAGGTAACAGAAGCTTTAAAAGATGTCGAGCCAGAGTTGAAACAAGGAGCCAATGGCCTTTCTGGTGCAAAGATTGGTTTTATTAAAGATGAAAAAATTGCCGAGATTGTTACTCAGATTCTTGATTTTGCGGTACGTGCGAGAGCTTCTGATATTCACATCGAACCTCAGGAAAAATCTACAAGAGTTCGTTATAGAATTGATGGTATTTTACAGGAAAAACTAACCATTCCTAAACCTTTGCATGAAGCTTTAGTTTCAAGGATAAAGATACTTTCAGGTTTAAAAATAGATGAAAAGAGAGTGCCTCAGGATGGTAGGTTTAATTTTGCAGGCGCTTCTGAGGATGTGGACTTGCGTGTTTCCACCTTGCCTACTGCCTGGGGGGAAAAAGTGGTAATGAGGCTTCTGAAAAAAACAGGTGGAGTACCGGAATTACCAGAACTTGGTTTAAGAGGATTAGCTCTTAAAAATCTTGAAAATGCAATACTTAGGCCACATGGAATTATTATTATTTGTGGTCCCACTGGTTCTGGAAAGACAACCACTTTATATTCGATAATTTCAAGAATAAATACTCCAAAAGTCAACATAGTTACTCTTGAAGACCCTATTGAATATAAAATCCCGGGTGTTAACCAAGTTCAAGTCAACCCAGCTGCTGGTTTGACTTTTGCTTCTGGTCTAAGAGCCTTTTTAAGACAAGATCCAAATATTATTCTTGTGGGAGAGATTCGTGATCGAGAGACGGCAGATTTAGCAATTCAAGCGTCTTTAACTGGTCATTTGGTGTTTTCTACCCTTCATACCAATGATGCAGCTGGGGCTTTACCTAGACTTTTGGATATGGGTGCTGAACCTTATCTTTTAGCCTCTTCCATGACTGCGGTTTTGGCGCAGAGGGTTGTCAGGAAAATTCATGAAGATTGTAAAGAGGAATATGCCCCTGATCCTAAAGTGATTGAAGATATGAAGAACGTTTTAGGCCCCCTTTGGCCTAAAGACAAAGAAATAACAAAACTTTATCATGGAACTGGCGACCCAGTTTGTGGAGGCTCTGGCTATTATGGTCGTATTGGTATATTTGAGGTTATGCCTGTAAGTGAGAAAATTAGTAGATTGATATTGGAACGTAAATCAGCTAGTGATATAGAGAAGGTGGCTCGAGAGGAAGGTATGGTAACAATGAAACAAGATGGTTATCTTAAAGTTCTTGAAGGAATAACCACGATTGAAGAGGTTTTGAGGGTTGCACAGGATTAGAATTTGTTGTAGTCTAAATCAAATACTGTCCTATGCTTGATGTAATCCAACTTTTAAATCTAGCAGTTGAAAAAAGAGCTTCAGATCTGCACTTAGTTGTAGGAGTCCCTCCGTCTTTGCGAGTAGATGGCCAGCTTTTTTCTGTGTCCAATGAGCCGATTGTAACTAACGAATTTGTTGAAAAGGTAGCTGCTACTGTTTTAAAACCGGATCAATTTGAAAGGTTTAAGGTTAATAAAGATTTGGACTTTTCTTTTTATTTAGGAGATTCTGCTAGGTTTAGGGTGAATGCTTATTTTCAAAAAGGCAGCTATTCTTTTTCGTTTCGTGTTATTCCCAGCCAGATTTTGACAATTGAAGAGCTTGGTCTGCCGACAATTTTACACTCTTTTACTAAGTTAAGGCAGGGGCTTGTATTAATTACTGGACCTACTGGTCATGGTAAGTCAACAACCTTGGCATCCATACTTGATGAGATTAATAGGAGTAGAAGTGAACATATAGTAACAATTGAAGATCCGATAGAGTTTATAATTAGACCTGATAAGTCTATAATCTCCCAAAGAGAAGTTGGTTTTGATACTCATTCTTGGCAGATTGCTCTTCGTAGCGTGTTAAGAGAAGATCCAAACGTGGTGATGATTGGTGAAATGCGTGATCTAGAGACCATTTCAGCAGCTCTAACTGTAGCCGAAACTGGTCATCTGGTTTTTGCCACATTGCATACTAATTCAGCTTCCCAAACTATAGACAGGATTGTTGATGTTTTTCCTGAAAACCAACAAGGTCAGATTAGACTTCAACTTTCAAACACTATTGAGGGTGTCTTTTCTATGAGACTGCTTCCAGCAATTGGTGGTGGTCGCGTTGTTGCTTATGAGTTGATGCTTGGAACACCAGCTGTTAGATCTGTGATAAGGGAGGGTAAAACACATCTTTTGGATAACATTATTCAGACTTCTCAGGAATTTGGAATGTCAACTCTGGAGATGTCTTTGGCACAGCTTGTTAAAGAAGGAAAAGTTTCTATTGAAGTGGCACAGTCTTATTCTCTTCGGCCAGATGAACTATTACGTCTAGTTAAGGGTGAAGTATAAATTAGATGAGGAGATTTAACTTCAAAGCAAAAGATAGAAATGGCAAGCTTGTTTCTGGATTGGTTGAGGCCAATGATGAAAGACATGCTGCCTCTTTGATAAGAGAAAAAGATTTGATTTTACTTTCTTTATCCAGCCAAAGGGAAGATAATTTGAACTTAATTCTAAATAAATTCAAAAATAGAATTAAAGAGGATGATGTAGCCACATTTACTCGTCAATTAGCGACTATGGTTAATGCTGGTTTACCTATCACTGAATCCTTGCTTATTTTGAAAAATCAGGCTCAGAATGCAGCTTTGAAAGATATGCTAACGCAAATTTTGGCTGATGTCCAAGAAGGTCAATCTCTTTCTAATGCGATTGGAAAATATCCTAATGTTTTTTCGCCTACCTACATTGCTCTTCTTAAAGCTGGAGAGGCAGGAGGAGTTTTGGATAATGTTTTGTCAAGGTTGTCTGATAATATGGAGAAGCAGGTTGAATTTAAAGGGAAAGTTAAAGGGGCGCTGATTTATCCGGTAATTGTTGTTATTGGTATGGTTTTGGTGGCTGCTATAATGATGATCTTTGTTATTCCCAAGATGCTAAGCCTTTATTCTGAATTTGGGGCAGATCTTCCCGGACCAACCAAGGTTCTGATGTCTGTTTCTGGTTTTTTTGCCAAATTTTGGTGGTTGATGCTTATTATTATTGCCTTTTTATTTAATTTCTTTATTACTTATAGGAAAACAAAAACCGGTAGAAGAAAGATAGATGAGTTGATTTTAAAGATCCCCATTTTTGGTGATTTGCAAAGGCAGGTAGCACTAACAGAGTTAACAAGAACATTAAGTCTTTTGGTTGGAGCTGGAGTTTCTATTCTTGAAGCTCTGTCTATCCTTTCCCAAATTTCTGGCAATGCTGTCATAGGTGACGCTCTTGAAGATAGTTCTAAAGATGTTGAAAAAGGTTTTCCATTGGCTTATGCTTTTGCCAAACATTCTGAAGCTTTTCCCTACATTCTTTCTCAAATGGTGGCTGTTGGAGAGGAGACTGGTAAGATGAGCGAGGTGCTAGCAAAAGTTAGTCATGTTTTTGAAGTTGAATCTGATCAAAAAGTTAAAGCTTTAACTTCTGCAATAGAGCCTTTAGTAATGATAGTTTTGGGGATCGGAGTTGGTTTTTTGGTTATTGCGGTTATTTTGCCGATTTATAATCTGACTAGCCAATTTTAAAGCTAAATTACCCCTTGACAATCTTTTTTTGCTATGTTTTACTTTAACCAGATATGAAATCTTCTATTAAAGGTTTTACTTTAATTGAGCTTCTTATAGTCATTGCGGTGTTGGGAATTCTAGCTGTTGCAGTTTTAGCAGCAATTAATCCGATTGAGCAGATTAATCGTTCTCGAGATACCGGTTCCCGATCTGATGCCGAGCAGTTGATAGGGGCTATTGATAGGTATTATGCATCAAGGGGTTATTATCCTTGGCAGACAGGAGCTGGGACAGCTGGTGCTGCTGTACCTTGGACGCGAATTACTACTACTTGGTCTGGTTCTGGAACGACTTCGGTTCTTGCTCAGTTGTCAGCTGCAGGTACAGAAGAGATAAAGCAATCTTTTGTTAATAGAATTACTACTTCGGGTTACAACCCTCTCTTTATATTTAATCGAGGTCAAGCAGGTGATAGTTATTATGTTTGTTTTGCTCCTCAATCAGGTTCTTTTAGGACAGAAGCTAATAATAGGTGTGGGAGTACTAGTGGAAGCGGATTACCTGCAGATTTACAGCCAGTTGCAGCCACTGTTTGTGGCAACACTGTTTCCCCGTACTCTTGTCTGCCTTGACGAAATTAGTTATGAGGCCCCGTGGGCGTGGATATGTTTTTTCCTCTCTTATTTTTTTGTTTCTTGTTTTGTTTTTATCTTTTATTTTCTACCAAGACTCTTTAAATTTTCAATATGTCAATTTAGATGATGCGTTATTAATTAAATATAGATTCTCTTATATTTTTAATCCCGCAAATATTATTAATTCTTTCAAAACTAACGTAATGTATCTTTCTGACAGTACAGCCTTTTATTATCGACCGATACTTACAATTTCTTTTATTTTAGATGCTTTGTTTTTCAAGGATAACTTTAGAGGTTATCATCTTACTAATATAGTGTTGCATTTGGTATCGATTATCTTGGTGTATAAATTAATGCTGCGTTTGGAGGTTCAAATATACGTTGCTCTATTTGTGACTCTTATATTTGCTTTGCATCCTGTTTTAATGCAGACCATTGCTTGGGTGCCGGGCAGGAATGACAGTTTGCTTTTAGTTTTTTCTATTTCTAATTTTTTTTATTTTTTGAATTATCTTAAATCTGGCGGCTTAAAAGATTTTCTTTTTTTTCTTTTTTTTGCTTTTTTGTCTGTTTTTGTAAAAGAAACTGCTATTTTCTTTCTTGTAATACTTTTGGCATATTTATTCCTAATTTTAGATTGGAAAAAGCATATTAAAAGATCTTTGCTTGTTTTCTCTGCCTTTATGGTTATTTTTGTTTTGTGGTATTTTATGGCCTTAAATTTTAGTGATAAACAGGGTAGTTATTTGGGTTATTTAGTTCATACAAATTGGCTTTCGTATTTTCCTAGGGTTGTGATTCCTGGTTACTTAACATATTTTGGAAAAATAGTTTGGCCATTTAATCTTTCGGTGTTCCCTATTTTGGATTTAACCAACTCTAATATAAAATTTGGGATTTTATTTTTAATCTTTTTGTTTTTATCCTTCTTTCTTTTTGTTTCAAAAAAAAGAAGGAAAATTTTTGTTTTTGGGTTAATATGGTTTTTAGTCTTGCTTTTTCCCACTTTTGTTAATCTTATGCCTGGCGAACCAAACATAATTTACGAACATAGGCTTTATTTGCCTTTGGTGGGTCTTCTTTTATCTTTTTCTCAAATTAATTTCGTTAGATTAGGTCTATCTTACAGAAAAGTTTTTTTATTGCTATCTTTATTAGTTGTGATATTTTTTTGGAAGGGTAATAGAAATCATATTTTTGCTTTTAAGGACAGCCGTTCTTTTTGGGAAGATGCTTATTTGAATTCTTCGCAGCATTTTGTTACCGAGGTTGGCCTTTCTGGTGTTTATTTGTCTGAAGGGGAAATCGATAAAGCGGAGGAGGTGTTTAGAAAACTGGCAGAGATAAAACCGGATACGGAAATCTCACATTTAGGTTTTGCCTCTTTATATTATAATAAAAAAGAATACGAGAAATCTTTACAAGAATTGGAAAAAGTTCTAAAAATTAATCCAAAATCAGTAAGAGCAATGCAGTATATGGGTTCGATTAAGGAGAAACAAGAAGATTATGAAGAGGCTGAAAAATATTATCTTGAAGCTCTTAAAATTGATAACCAAAATATAGATCTTCTCATGGGTTTGGTTGCTTTTTATGTCAGAAGAGGAAGAATTGAGGATGCAAAGAAAATTTATAGTCAAGTTCAGAGTATGGGTATTTCTTTTTAATTATGTCCTTTCTAGTATTTATCTTGGGTCTTGTTTTTGGATCTTTTGTTTCTGCTCTATCATACCGCTTACCACTAGGAATTTCATTTGTTTCAGGCAGATCTTTTTGTCCTAAATGCAATCGTAAAATTTCTTGGTATGATAACATTCCCCTCCTCTCTTTTATTATTCTTGGCGGAAAATGTCGTAATTGCGGCAAAAAAATTTCCTATCGTTATCCCATAATTGAGCTATCCACTGCTTTAGGCTTTATTTTGATCTACAGCTTTGGACAGGGTCGGACCTTGTCCATACCCTTACTGCTTTTTGTTTTTATTGTTCTTGAAGTAATTTTTATTATTGACCTTGAACATAAGGTTATTTTTGATGGCTTAACCTATTTACTTTTTATTTTTTTTCTTACCACTTCCCTATTTATAAAAGATCAAAATTTTTATCTAAATTTATTAATTGCTTTTTCTTTATCTTTGTTTCTTTTATTTTTGCATCTTGTGACAAAAGGTCATGGAATGGGATTGGGAGATGTTAAACTTGCCCTACCCCTTGGATTTTTTATGGGATTTCCTCTTGGGGTCTTGTGGATTTTTATTTCTTTCTTGACGGGTGCTATTCTAGGGGTTATTCTTATTTTAATAGGTAAAGCGAAATTTGGGAAGCAAATTCCCTTTGGTCCGTTTTTGGTCTTTTCCTTTTGGCTAGTATTTTTATTTGGAGAAAAGCTAATTTTATTTTTAAGATGAGGAAAAATATTTTTTTAGCATTTACGATGATTGAAGTTTTGATAGTTATAGCATTTTTGTCTTTAATGGTAGTAATTTCTATCTTTGTATTTAAAAGTCAGATTAGTAAAGGCTATGACGCAAGAAGAAAGTCAGATCTTGATAGGATTAAGATAGCGCTTGAGGAATATGAGAAGGACAATAATTGTTATCCCCCTTACTTACCATCTTGCAGGGGTGCTGATGCTGGGATTTTAAAATCTTATATATCAGCGATTCCATGTGATCCTCATACAAAAACTGATTATGTTTATTATGCTGATCCTAGTTCTGTTTGCGCAAAGTGGGCATGGATATTTACCAATTTAGAATACATAGGTGATCCAAAGATAAAAGAATTAGGTTGTGAGAACGGTTGCGGTCCTAGTCAAAGCTATGGTTTTAATTACTATGTGACTACCCCTTCTGCTCCAGATCCTTTTAAGTCGGGTAATCCAAATGTTCCACCTGATGCTACTGGTACTTATTATGGCTGTTTCTCTGGCGTGTGCCAACCTATCTCTATTGATCCTTATACTAAGATACCGGTCTGTCAGCCAAACTTTTCCCAAAGCGATTGTCGTGGTTTGTGTATAGACGGGAACGGAAATTCTATAAATCAATGCCAGTGATGATTAAAGAATCATTAAGAGTTTTTTTGGTTTTCCTGTTGGTATTAGTTGTTTCTTTTTATGGCTTTTCTGAGGCGAAAAAAAGAGAAAGGGATGTAAAAAGGAATGCTGATATTAGCCTAGTGGCGCAGGCTTTAGAAGCCTACCGGCAAGCTTTTGGTTATTATCCTGAAGTATCTGATGACGGTCGAATAATTGCTTGTGCTGGTGAAGATACTAAGGTTTTGAAAGATCAAAATGGATTGGGAGTAAGGGAACCTGGTGCAGTGAGGGATAAGTTGGTGAATTTGGTGCCTTGCGATTGGGGAAAGGATGCTTTGCGTGATGCTTTAGACGGTAATTATCCAGCTTTTCTTGAAATAATCCCCCAAGATCCCCTATCTGATAAGGGTTATAGTTATAGGTATGAATTTAAGGATGGCAAGTATTATGTTTATGTGAGTTATGAAACTAGAAGAATGCCGGATTACAATAAGAATATTCTTTTGCAAAAAATTAAGTGTGGAATAGTATTTTGTAACGCAGCAAGAAGTAATGGGGTTGAAATAGTAAGATGATCTCGCTAATATAAATTAATTGATTATGCCCATTTTTAATTTTTTAAGGAAGAATGGTTTAGGATTTACTCTTATAGAGCTTCTGGTAGCTATAACTATTTTGGGAATCCTTTCAACCATTGCCTTGAGTAGTTTTAGGTCTTCTCAAATGAGGTCTCGTGATGCAAAACGGAAATCTGATTTAAAGCAAATTGCAAATGCTTTGGAGATGTTTTATTCTGATAAAGGATTTTATCCATCTTCTTATAATGGTAAGATCTTGGGTTGTCCATACTATAGCAGTACAACTCCAAGTATTTGTCAATGGGGGGCTCCAGATTACAACAGTGAATTTAGGGATGCTGATAGGGATGTTCTTTATTTTAAGTCTTTGCCTAAAGATCCAGGAGGTTTTTCTTACTATTATGTTTCCAATGGCCAGTCGTTTAGGCTTTTTGCCCACCTTGAAAACGATAAGGATCAGAATTGCATAAACTCTGATTGTTCTGCTACTGGCGTACCTGTGGGTAATAATTGTAATGGTTCTTGTAATTTTGCAATTACAAGTGCTAATGTTACACCTAAGGATGCTTTGTAAAAATAAATTGTTGTATAATTAAATTATGCTTAATTTTCCTGCTCAATCAGATAAAAGAATAAACTTCCAAGTATTTGGTTTTACTTTAATTGAACTTCTTGTAGTAATTTCTATTATTGGGATTCTAGCTACACTTCTTGTTGCCAATTACAATGCAACTCGCCAAAGAGCTCGCGATGCTCAAAGGAAATCTGATTTAAGGAATATTCAGACTGCTTTAAGGACTTATTATAATGATTATGGCAGATATCCTAATTCTAGTGGTGGGAGCATTATGGGTTGTGGTACAAGTGGAAACAGTGTCTGCACTTGGGGGGGAACTTTTTCTGCCGGTAGTAGCAATGTTGTTTATATGAATGTTCTTCCTAAAGACCCACAGGGCTCAGCAAGAAGTTATAATTATGTCCGGATTTCAAATGAAGACTATACTCTCTCGGCTTGCCTTGAAAACAAAGCAGATGATAAGTGTAAGACTGGTGCAACTTGCTCTTGGTTATCGGGTGTTGACGGTTGTGTTTACGAGGTTAAGCCTTGATTTAGTTTAATATGAGGATAAGATATATCAATTATGACAAGATAGGTTTTACCTTGATTGAACTTTTGGTGGTTATCTCTATTATTGGTATTCTTGCTTCTTTGGCTTTGGTTTCTTATTCTCGTTCGCAAAAACAAGCGCGGGATACGAGAAGAAAGTCTGATTTAAGGCAATATCAAGCTGCTCTTGAGAATTATGCTAATATTACCGCTGGAGTTTACCCTTCTATCTCAGGTACAGGCATGTCTAATCTTTGTAGTGCTTTGAGCATAACAAATTGTCCTGATGATTCAACATACCCCTATGGTTATAGAAGATCCACGAATGGTTCTGAGTATGTTCTTTGGGCGCAGATAGAAGCTTATAGTACTGGGCCGTATTGGGTGGTTTGTTCAACTGGCAAGTCTGGGGAAACAAGTTCTGCTCCAACGAGTGGAACATGTCCTTTGTGATAGCTTATGGCAAGGAGATTTTTTTATCAAAGAATGTTTTTTACAAAAAAATTAGGTTTCACTTTAATTGAACTTCTTGTGGTTATTTCTATAATTGGAATTTTAATCTCCCTCTCCCTTTTTGGTATCCAAAATGCGCGTAAGAGTTCAAGAGACGCAAAAAGAAAGTCAGATTTAGAATCTATTCGCTCTGCCCTTGAGATGTATAAGGCTGATAATGGCAGATATCCCAGTATTTCTGATTTTAATGCTTCTTCCCTACCACTTTCGAGTTATATAGCTTCGAATCCTTCCGACCCACTTTCCCCTTCTAGATTTTATACTTACACTT